>JANQLI010000035.1 GCA_028280675.1 Alphaproteobacteria bacterium | reverse complement strand
CTTGGAGCTTTGCGTGCGGCAGCGTTCAATCGCTGGATGGCGAGTTCTTGAAAGCCATACGCGCCAATTTGGACACCATAGAAGGCTTGGCTATCTTCGAGGCGCATACGAATGCGTGCTTCATCAGTCGGCTTGTTATCGAGCGCGCTTAAGACAATCGCATCATCAAGCTTCAATTCATCCGCCCCAATTTTTGCTGTGGCGAGCGAGGCATTTTTGGGAAGCAAGCGGTTGTCGTCTTGTTGCGCGCCGATCAGGTCCCCGATGGGATCTGCTGATCGTGATACCAGCGTTGTGGCCGGCATGGCTATATCAGCGCCCATATAGGAGGTGTCGCCTTCCTCGATAATCGGCTCCATTGTCACTCTACGTGGCTGAGACTCTGAGGGTGAGGATTGCGCGGCCGCAAGTGTTTGCGCCATCGGGCTGCCTGGTTTTGGAACGGGTGTTGGCAAGAATGCGATCTTATGACTCAGCACAGGATCATTCGAAAGACGTTTAAATTGCTCCGTCAGGATTTGGCGCATATGCGCGTCCCGTGTTTTCGGAGAGCGGCCGCCAAAAACAAGGCCGATCAGATGATGTCCATCGCGCTCGACAGAAGAAATCAAGTTAAACCCAGAGGCGCGAATATATCCGGTTTTGATCCCATCTGTGCCATTGAAATCTTTCAGGAGCGAATTATGCGTTTCATACTTCCGGCCATTCCAGGTGAACGATTTGACTTGGAAGTATTTGTAATATTGCGGGTAGTCGGTGATCATGCGCTGGCTGAGTGTCGCCATGTCCCGCGCCGTGGTGTATTGCTTTTTATGCGGCAGACCGGATGCATTTTGAAACCGCGTGCGGCTCATGCCAAGCGCCCACGCTTTTTTGGTCATCAATTGTGAGAAATTATATTCCGTGCCTCCTAATTTCTCTGAGACGACTGTCGCAACGTCGTTTGCGGATTTGACGATTAAGGCGCGGATGGCGTCTTCCACTGAAATGGTTGATCCTGCCTTTAAGCCCAATTTCGAGGGCGCTTGCCCGGCAGCACGTTTCGAGACGCTCATCTTTGTTTGTAAAGTGAGCTTGCCTTGATCCAGCGCTTCGAAGAGAAGATAGAGCGTCATCACTTTGGTGAGAGAGGCAGGGTAGCGCCGCGAATCTGCATTGCGTGCGTATAGCACTTTGCCGTTATGTGCACTGACCACCAGAGCCGCATATTTTGAATTGGCCTCTGCCGGTGTGGCAAGGATCGTCATGCTAAAATAGTGCAGAGAGACCAACACGACCAAAAAGGACGAAATCCGATTGGATATGTCGGTCCAAAACCGGTTTTGCACGCTCAAACACCTATTTTTGTCTGTTTCGACTCCCCCGAGCCTGATCTCTAGACTAATCAGTTCGCGCGGAGACCAAAACAAAAAATTGATAAAAAGTCGATCTTTTTAGTGATTTGCCGCCACTCACACCCCAAAGACCGCATCCCACCAAAACGCAGCTTATCGCTGGTCTGTTAAGGATTTGTAAAGCATAGCTTGACATGAATATGACAGTTTTGTTGCAGCGCAACATAATACTTGACATTCAGCTTATAACCCCCTAGATAAGGCGCAATGCTGCACTGCAACAAAACATGTGCGGCGCACAATAGTAAGAATTTTGAGTGATCTCTTTGAACAAGAAGGAATGAAGATCATGACGGCTAAAGCAAAAACAGATACTAAAAAAACTGCAAAATCAACAACTTCTGCTGATTTCAGTGCTTTTGGTGCTGAACAAATCAAAGAAAACTTCGAAAAAGCTTTTGGCTCTTTCGGCGATGTCAATGAATTCGGCAAAGATAACTTCGATGCCATTGTTGCGAGCGCAAACGCTGCTGGCAAAACCATTGAAGCTTTGAACACCGAAACCGCAGCTTTTGCTCAGGAAAGCTACGAAAAAAGCTCAGAAGCGACAAAAGCCGCTTTTGCAGCTAAATCAGTTCAAGAATTGGTTGAAATTCAATCTGAATACACCAAAGAAGCTTTTGAGACCTATATGACTCAAGTGAATAAATTGATGGATCTCGTGTCTGAAGCGACGGCTGATGTTACGGCTCCGTTAAACGCCCGTGTGAATGCGGTTGTTGAGAAAGTCCAAGGTGCGTAACGCCTTTATCCTCTCTCACTCTTAATAGTAATGCGTAAGAAAGACCTGGCTGCGGCTGGGTCTTTTTTTGTGCCTCCACATCGGATGCAGTCCAGCCTCACATATCACTCCAGCAGGCAAGGCCACCTGATGGCCTTATTTGGCGTCTAAGGCCTTTCACCGCAGCCCCGAATCGCATGGAATACAGGGAAGGTGCCATAGCAGGGGCTTTGGGCGTAAAGATCTGTGATTTTGTAAGTCCCGATTCATGTTTTTCCCGCTAATATAGGGCTGACGTGAGTCAGGGCCTTGTGGGATAAGTACCGACCTCCTATCTCTGCTCTAACCGCCCGATGAAGATAAAGTGATTGACGATTGTAGTAATGTTCAAACCGACGATGTCAGATTCTGACCGATCAAATGATGATGGTCCGAACACCGGTTTGGTGACAAAGACCAAACCCAAGACCAAAAAGCCATCACTCTATCGTGTCTTGCTTTTGAATGATGACTACACCCCAATGGAGTTTGTCGTCTATGTGCTGCAGCGCTACTTTAATAAAAGCCAGGAAGACGCCACGCGCATCATGCTGCATGTACATCAAACCGGCGTTGGGCTCTGCGGTGTCTTCACATATGAAGTTGCCGAAACCAAAGTGGCGCAGGTGATTGACGAATCGCGGCGGCATCAACATCCGCTGCAGTGTACGATGGAAAAGGAGTGATATTTAGTTGCCTTCATTTTCGCAAAGTTTGGAAGATGCTCTTCACCGCGCTATTCGGTTCGCCGGTGAGTATGAACATGAATATGCCACATTAGAGCATTTGCTTTATGCGCTTCTTGACGATCAAGACGCGGCAGCGGTCATGCGCGCTTGTAATGTCGATCTTGAGTCTTTGCGTGAAAATTTGGTGAACTATATCGAATCGGAACTGGCGTCCTTAATCGTCAACAACAATGAAGACGCCAAACCGACAGCGGCATTTCAACGCGTGATTCAACGCGCTGTGATTCACGTCCAATCGTCGGGCCGCGAAGAAGTCACTGGCGCGAATGTCTTGGTTGCGCTTTTTGCGGAACGCGAAAGCCATGCGGCCTACTTCCTGCAAGAACAAGATATGACCCGCTACGATGCTGTGAATTACATTTCGCATGGCATTGCCAAACGTCCTGGCATGTCGGATTCGCGCATCCCGCTTGGCGCAGATGAAGACACTGAGAGCGAAGCGCCGGCCAAGGAAGGGCAAGACGCGCTTGATGCCTATTGCACGAATCTCAATGAAAAAGCGGATTCAGGCAAGATTGATCCTTTGATTGGGCGGGATGCGGAAATCGAACGGACGATTCAAATTCTCTGCCGTCGTCAAAAAAACAATCCTCTATTGGTTGGTGACCCAGGCGTGGGTAAAACCGCTATCGCCGAAGGTCTGGCGCGCAAAATCACAAAAGATGAAGTTCCCGAGGTCTTGCAAGGGTGTGTGATCTACGCGCTTGATATGGGGGCGTTGCTTGCAGGAACACGCTACCGCGGCGATTTTGAAGAACGTATCAAGCAGGTGATGACTGAGCTTGAAGATATGCCGCATGCGATCCTCTTCATTGATGAAATTCATACGGTGATTGGGGCGGGCGCGACCAGTGGCGGCGCCATGGATGCATCGAATCTCTTGAAACCGGCATTGCAAAGTGGCGGTCTGCGTTGCATTGGATCGACCACATATAAAGAGTTCCGTCAGTATTTTGTAAAAGATCGGGCGCTGGTGCGCCGGTTCCAAAAAATTGATGTGGTTGAACCGAGCGTGCCTGACACCATCAAGATCCTGAAAGGATTAAAACCTTATTTCGAAGATTTCCACAAAGTCCGTTACACACATGATGCGATCAAAACCGCTGTGGAACTCTCGGCTAAATATATGAATGACCGCAAGCTGCCAGATAAAGCGATTGACGTCATTGATGAAGTGGGCGCTGCGCAAATGTTGGTGCCTGAATCCAAACGCCGTAAAACGATTGGCGTGAAAGAGGTAGAAGCCATTATCGCAAAAATGGCGCGCATTCCGCCGAAATCCGTATCGCGGTCCGATGAAGTGGTGCTCCGCGATTTAGAGAAAAATCTCAAGCGCGTTGTCTTTGGGCAAGATAAAGCGATTGAGCAATTAGCGTCGGCCATTAAGCTTGCGCGGGCGGGCTTGCGTGAGCCCGAGAAACCAATCGGCAATTATCTTTTCTCGGGTCCAACGGGCGTTGGGAAGACAGAAGTGGCGCGTCAGCTTGCTAGTATTATGGGCGTGGAGCTGATCCGCTTCGATATGTCCGAATATATGGAACGTCATACGGTCTCGCGTCTGATCGGTGCGCCTCCCGGCTATGTTGGCTTTGACCAAGGTGGGTTGTTGACCGATGGTGTTGATCAGAATCCGCATTGTGTCTTGCTGCTTGATGAGATTGAAAAAGCGCATCCGGATCTGTTCAATGTGCTGTTGCAGGTGATGGATCACGGCACGCTAACGGATAATAACGGCAAGAAAGTTGATTTCCGCAATGTCATCTTAATTATGACAACAAATGCCGGGGCGGCGGACATGGCCAAACCTGCCATTGGCTTTGGCCGTGACAAGCGGGAAGGAGACGATGAAGAAGCCATCAATCGCTTGTTCTCACCGGAATTCCGCAATCGTCTCGATTCGGTGATTGGTTTTGACAATCTGCCCCCCGATGTTATTGCCCGCGTGGTTGAGAAATTCGTCTTGCAATTGGAAGCGCAATTAGCAGACCGCAATATTACTTTCGAACTCACCGAAGAGGCGAATAAATGGCTCGCCGAACGCGGCTATGATGACAAGTTTGGCGCGCGGCCACTCTCACGTGTCATTCAAGAAAACATCAAGAAGCCCATTGCTGAAGAGGTGCTCTTTGGCAAACTCAAAAAAGGCGGGACAGTCCGCGTCCTTGTCGGTAACGATGGAAACCTGGCGTTTGAGTATATCGAACTGCCTCCGCCGCCACCGCGTCCAAAGAAAGCGAAGTCCAAGCCGAAATCCAAGGATGATGGCGATGGACCCGATGATGATCAGGGGCCGGACGATGAGTCCGGCGGTGGCTCTGTGCCATCCGTACCGGTGAGCGTGAGTTAATCTTACGCAATTCCCCATCAAGGGGGAGGAGTGTTCATTTGACAATTGGGTTTATGAGAGATTCAAATAATTCCGTCTTCTCTCCCAACGTCACCACATCCCCATCGGGCTTTGCTTTGCCCATCGCAATCAAGCGCACGGCTTCCGGATAGATTTTGTGTTCACTCTCCAGCACCCGTTCGCCAAGGGTGTCGGGTGTGTCATCTGGATGCACTGGCACAGCCGCTTGAATAATGATCGGCCCATCATCTACTTCAGGACGGACATAATGCACCGTGCACCCGGTGATGCGGACGCCTGCCTCTATCACCCGTTCATGGATATGCAGCCCGCGAAAGGCGGGAAGAAGGGAGGGGTGGATGTTGATCAATTTATTATGCCATTTGGTGACGAAGGCGTCTTGTAACAGAAGCATAAATCCAGCGAGGCAGACAAGCTCAACACCGGCGCTTTCGAGAGCGTCATTGAGGGCGGCGTCAAAGTCATCACGGTTTTGATAATCTGTCTTTTCAACGACTTTGGTTGGGATCGCTGCTTGTGATGCGCGCTCTAAGCCATAGGCATCGGCTTTGTTCGACACCACCAGCACGATTTCAGCCGGAAAATCTGGCGCGGCACAGGCGTCAATCAACGATTGAAGATTGCTGCCACGGCCGGAAATGAGAACGCCAAGTTTCAGCTTTGCCATGAGACACCTTTATGCGGCAATGGTCTGAGAGCCGGTATATTGGACACAAGGTTCTGCATCTTCATCAACAGATGTGGAGATGTGTCCGAGTTTAAACACCTCCTCACCGGATTCTTCGAAAGACTTCTTTAATAAGGAAACATTTTTTGGCGGGACAATCAGCACCATGCCAATCCCGCAATTAAAGGTGCGCAACATTTCTTCACGGCCAATACCCCCGAGATCATCTAACCAGGCAAAGAGTGGCGGAAGCGGCCAGGCGCTTAGATCGATTTGTGCTTCTTGGCCCTTACTCAAAACGCGCGGAATGTTCTCGGATAATCCGCCGCCAGTGATATGGGCGAGGGCATTCACTTTCCCTGCGCGCAACGCGCCTGTCAGGCGTTTCGCATAAATGCGTGTCGGCGCCAACAAAGCCTGGCCCAGTGTTTCATGTTCTGTTTCAAATGGGGCTGCGGCGTTGAGGTCGAGATTGTTATCGCTGATCAGACGGCGTACGAGGGAAAATCCATTTGAGTGCACGCCGTTTGAGCCCAATCCCAAGAGGATGTCGCCCTCTTGAACAGTGCGGGGGAGGAGGCGGTCACGATCCGCTGCGCCGACAGAAAAGCCAGCTAAATCATAATCATCCTGTGCATACATGCCTGGCATTTCAGCCGTTTCACCGCCGATTAAAGCGCAGCCCGCTTGTTTGCAGCCTTCGGCAATACCGGCAATGACATCGCGCGCTATCTCAGGCGCGAGCTTGCCTGTGGCGAAGTAATCAAGAAAGAAAAGCGGTTCAGCACCTTGAACGATCAGATCGTTTACGCACATCGCAACCAAGTCGATGCCAACAGTGTTATGAATGCCTGTTTCAATCGCGATGCGTAGTTTTGTGCCCACACCATCCGTAGCGGCAACGAG
>JANQLI010000034.1 GCA_028280675.1 Alphaproteobacteria bacterium | reverse complement strand
TGCCGCCCATCACACCGCCTAAACCAATCGCGCCACTGTCATCGGCGATGACACACATCTCGGATGTGAGGGTGTATTCTTCTTCGTCCAGCGCGAGGAGTTTTTCGCCCGCGGTGGCAAGGCGGGCATGAATTTGTCCTTGAATTTTGCTCGCGTCATAAGCGTGCATCGGGCGTGCACGGTCAAAAGAAATATAATTCGTGACATCGACCAGCGCGTTGATCGGGCGCAGGCCAATGCTTTTCAGCCTTTGCTGCAGCCAATCCGGCGATGGACCGTTTTTCACGCCTTTGATCACGCGCCCGGCAAAAATCGGGCAGGTCTCTTTGGTGTCGTCAGAAAACTTTAAGCCAATATCAATGGGGCAGGGGAAGGTGCCGGTCACCGGCTCCACATCCACATTTATGAGGGTGCCGAGCGTCGCTGCCGCCAAATCCCGCGCGACGCCAATGACACCGCAGGTGTCCGGGCGGTTGGGGGTGACTTCAAAATCGATCACCGGATCATTGAGGCCCAGCGCTTCCGCAGCCGGGCTGCCCACAGCAAGCCCGCTATCCAAGTCAATAATACCGTCATGCTCGTCCGAGAGTTCAAGCTCGGCCTCACTGCACATCATGCCAAAGCTTTCGACGCCGCGAATTTTCGCTTTTGTCAGCGTCACATCAATGCCGGGGACATATGTGCCGACAGGGGCAAACACCCCTTTCATGCCCGCGCGGGCATTGGGTGCGCCGCAGACCACTTGTAACGTCTCCGCGCCATTGGTGACTTTGAGCACTTGCAATTTGTCTGCATCTGGATGGGGCGTGGCTTCCAGCACCTCGGCGATTTTGTAATCGGCGAGATCTTTGGCCGGGTCTTTGACCTCTTCCATTTCCAATCCGATACGGATCATGGTCTCCACCACCTCATCAATCGAGGCGGTGGTGTCGAGGTGATCTTTCAGCCAGCTTAAGGAGAATTTCATGACACTTTAGACTTTCAATCTTTGGGCAATGAGAGCGTGTTCTTAATAGGGCAAACCTTGGCTTGCTATCACATCACTCCAAACGGTGATTTCATCTTCTTTTGTAGTTGGCACTTCTGCAAAGCCATCGATACCCTTTCGTACTTCAATGCACATAAATTTTGTTAGAATATTTCCTGGACTACGTGATGATACGATGAGAAGTAAGTGATATATTCCGGGGTATAAGTGATTTTCGCTTGAGTTTGTTGTTATTGCATAATCCAGTCCGTCAATCTTCATAAGGAGATCGACCGATTTTTGTTGATTTTTTTGAATAGTAATGGGCTCATTTGCAATGAAATGGTACTGATACATATGCTCCACAATATCACGCTGTGACTTTAAATTTTGATGCATGTCGAGTGTATGTGCTTTGTCCTTTGAGCGTTGTCTTTCCCAATGAATGATGTTGGGGCAGTCTACGTCATCACCAGCTTCTGTCCTAATGCGTAATTTGCATTCCACATCAACGCTTTTGAAAATACGGGATGTTATTGGCACGCGAAGAAAGCGGACAGCAAAGGGCAGATTGCGAGTGCCTGTGTCTGTATTCCCGTAAGGATTTTCTACTTTAGGTTCGCCAATTGCGATAACACGCTTCTGATATATAAGTTTCCATAAGGCTACAATAATTGCTGCCGTAAGGATTGCTATGACAGATGAAACAACAGCTGTAATGTTCATGTCATAACCTTTCATGCATGCTATCTACTCAAACCACTCGCTAGGTTGGGCATATCCAGCGGTGCAAAGCCGTAATGTTTGAGCCAGCGAATGTCGGCGGCGAAGAAATCACGCAGATCTGGAATGCCGTATTTCAGCATGGCAAGGCGATCGACCCCGAGGCCAAAGGCAAAGCCTTGATATTCGTCCGGATCAAGGCCGACATTGCGCAGGACATTCGGATGCACCATGCCACATCCCAAAATTTCCATCCAGTTATCCCCTTGGCCGATGCGAATTTCATTGCCGACTTTTTCGTAACCAATGTCCATTTCAGCGCTTGGTTCCGTGAACGGAAAAAAGTGCGGGCGGAAGCGTGAGCGCAATTTATCCACCTCAAAAAAGGCTTTGACGAACTCTTCAAGGCACCATTTCAAGTGGCCCATATGGGTTTCTTTGTCGATCACCAAGCCTTCGAGTTGGTGAAACATCGGCGTATGGGTTTGGTCCGAATCGCAGCGATAGGTTTTGCCCGGTACGATAATCCGCAGCGGCGGCTTTTCCTGCATCATGGTGCGGATTTGCACAGGGGATGTATGCGTGCGGAGGAGTTTCCGATCCCCATTTTCATCGGGGTGAAAGAAAAACGTGTCATGCATTTCCCGCGCCGGGTGCCCATCGGGGAAATTTAGTGCGGTAAAGTTATGGAAATCATCTTCAATGTCCGGGCCTTCTTTCACCGCAAATCCCATATCGGCGAAGATGGCGGTGATTTCGTCAAAGACTTGGCTGACCGGATGGATCGAGCCTTTCGCCTCCGGCGCGATAGGTAACGTGACATCGACTTTTTCTGACGCGAGCCGTGCATCTAGGGCGGCTTCATGAAGCGCGGACTTTTTCGCGTCGATGGCGTCTACTATAGTGTTTTTGAGGCCATTCAGCGCCGGGCCCATGGTTTTGCGTTCCTCGGGATCCATTTTCCCAAGGCCCTTCATCAGCTCGGACACACGCCCCTTTTTGCCGAGCGCGGAAATGCGCACATCCTCAAGCGCACGTTCATCGCCTGCGGCCTCGACCTCAGCGAGAATCTCTGATTGGAGTGTTTCTATATCCGCCATTTAACTGTCGCCTTTGTCAAACACGCACGGGCCAAGGGTCCCGCATACAATGCGGGGCGCCCTGACCGTTGGCAATAGAATTGTGTGCGTTTAGTTCAGTGCTGCTTGCGCTTGATCGACCAGAGCTTTGAAGGCCCCAGGTTCGCGGACAGCAAGGTCGGCCAATACTTTCCGGTCCACCTCAATGCCTGCGACGCTGAGGCCGTTGATAAATCGGCCATAGGTCATACCGTGCTCACGCGCGGCGGCGTTGATGCGTTGAATCCACAAAGACCGGAAATTACGCTTCCGGGCTTTGCGGTCACGATAAGCGTATTGCCCCGCTTTCTCGACAGCCTGGTTGGCAATGCGGAAGGTATTTTTGCGGCGGCCGTAATAGCCTTTGGCCGCTTTGATAACTTTGCGATGACGGGCGTGGGTCGTGACCCCGCGTTTCACTCGTGACATGGGTGATGCTCCTAAACGGTCTTAAAGTCGGATTTATGCGCCAGGATTAGGCATACGGCAGGAACTGCTTGACGATACGCTCGTCCGCTTTGCTCAAGGTTTTGGTGCCACGCAGGCTCCGGATTTGCTTGGGCGTTTTTTTGATCATGCCGTGGCGTTTGCCAGCTTGGCCGACTTTGACGCGGCCCTTGGCGGTGACCTTAAAGCGCTTTTTCGCACCACTTTTGGTCTTCATCTTAGGCATTTGCTGTCTCCTGTATGGGGTGAAAACCCCGATTTTCTGCGGTTTCCTCTATATCAGAGGGGCAGAGTCAGTCTTGATGCACCGCCATGGCATGCCATCCGGCCAGGCGGTCCCGAAGGCGCGGTTTATAGCGAAATTTGAGGCAACGTCAAGGGGATTCGGCGAACGCCGAACGCCACCAAACGACACCTGCCGCTGTGACAATTGTGAGCTCCACCAAGAACGTCCAGTGAAGGATGAAGTTCCACAGCCACCAGCTCGAATAGATGGAGGGAATGACAACAAAACCGCCGACTTTTTGATCCGAGAACGGATAAAACCAATAGAGCCAGCCGACAAAACTATCCAGCACATGATGGGTGAGAATGCCGACGAAAAACATTCCGGCAATCCATCTTAGGCGTGATCGTTTCGTTGCATCACTGATGGTGTGAATCGCGACGAATGTGATCGTCGCCGCGCAGGCCCAATAAAAGGGCGTGTGGGTGATATAGGCGTGGTGATTTATGTGCCGCCCGCCAATGGTGTAAAAATAGAGGAGGTCAAAATCGGGCGCGATGCCACCGATCAAACAAGCGATCATCGGCAGACTCCAGGCGGTTTGCATTTGGGGTGTTTTTGTGCGGTGTCTGATTCCGGTAGCGGCCAGATAGGCGACGGGCAGATGGGCGATGATCATGCGGCGTACTCGTGTAGTTACTATAATGCTATTGTGCCGCGCGCTTGCGGCGACATGAGGGAGGTAATGTGGAAAGAGTGGGGCGTTTGTTTGTTTTCTCATTAAAATAAATTTTGTCACCCCCAGCTTGACTGGGGGTCTACTCTCAATGCCACTTGTATAAGAGAATGATGTTTGCACTGCGCTCTATATCATCCGCTTCAACAAGCGGACGTGCGAGTATGTTCCCGCTTTCATGGGAATGACATTGTAGGTTGGATATGCGTAAAATAAAATATGCCCTATTACACTTACATTCTTGCAAGTCGAAAGAACGGCACGCTCTATATCGGAATGACGAATGATATTGCGCGCCGTGCCTGGGAGCACAAAGAAGAATTGGTGAAGGGCTTCACTAAAAAACATGTCGTCAAACGGTTAGTCCATGTCGAAATGTACGAAGATGTGAATGATGCGATTTTGCGCGAAAAACGCTTGAAGAAATGGGACAGAGCGTGGAAGATTCAATTGATTGAGCAAGAAAACCCTGAATGGGATGATCTCTATGAAACAATCAATGGATAAGCCATTGGGTCCCCACTTTCGTGGGGATGACAAACGTAGAGTTGAGATTAGGAGACGTAACATGTTCAGGTTTGTATTCGTCATCGCTTTGGGTTTGAGTAGCAGCGCGGCACTCGCCGAGGAGGCGGCACCTCTGACGGCCGAACAGATCATCACCCGTGCCTATGAAGAGGCAGGCGGGGAGGCGTGGCTCAATGCTAAGACCATGCATCTCAAAGGGGTGGCAGCGTTTTACAAAGACGGCTCTTATGGCAAGTCGGCGCTCGCTGATGGCTATGAGATGTGGCGGGTCTACCCTGTCGATGGCGGCGCAGCGCACGTGGCCAATGGGAAATTCCGCCTCGATTCGAAAGTCGGTGACACGGTGATGTTCCAAACCGCGTTTGATGGGTCGCTCTCGTATAACCAAGATGGGCCCTTACCGGAGGAACAACAAGAAAGCGCGCAAGCGAGTGGCGGCTATGGTTTCGGCGCGTTTCGCCGGGCGCTGTGGGATGGCTATGCGGTCACGCGTCTCACCGATCAAATGATCGAAGCGCATCCGGTCTATATGGTCAAAGTCACCGACTCCACCGGACAAGACACGCTTTTTGGTGTCGATAAACAAGATTTCAGCATACGGAGTGTGCATTTCGATACGCCGCGCGGGTGGCATAAGCGGCTCTATTCCGATTTCATGTGGTCCGAGAACCCGCGCTTTCGTCAGGCAGGGCGGGTGCGCCATTTCTATGATGGCATCATGACGGTGGATATTGATTGGCAAAACTTTTGGGTGGATGAAGAGTTCGCGGAGGATCTCTTTGTTCTCGGTGCAAAACAAGAGGCGGCGGAATGACAACATACAACACAGAAACGTCATGGGGATCTGTGAGTAAAAGCTTTCACTGGCTATTATTTGTCTTAGTGACCACGCAATTGTCTATCGGGATTTATACGGACACGCTCGATACCGATATTCCTGCGCAATTTGAGCTCTCGCTTGCTATCTGGCCGTTTCATGAAGGTATCGGCTTGACCATCTTTCCTGTTGCGGCGGCGGCCTTTATTTGGCGCTTGCGCAATACGCGGCCCAAATATGTGCCAATGCCGCGCTGGCAACAAATCGCCAGCCGGGCTGTGCAGGAACTGATTTACGTGATCATTATCATTTTGCCGCTTGTCGGCTTTGTGCAAACCCAGGCTTACGGTTTTCCCGTGACCTATTTCAACTTGTTTACATTTCCCAAACTGTTTGAAAAGTCAGATGCGCTCGAACAGGCTATGCACAACGTGCATGAAACGTTGGGATGGACGCTTGCGGTTTTGCTGGTGGTGCACACGGCTGCGGCAGTGAAGCATCATGTCATCGATAAAGATGAGACGCTGAAAAGAATGCTGCCAGAGTCTTGGTAGAACCTTATTCCGCTGCCGCTTTGGTCAGGAACTGATTGCCGATCTCCGCTGCGCAAGCTTTTAGTTTTGGCACATAATCTTCGACCACTTGTTGTGGTGTGAGGGCCGACGTCATAAAGCGCATGGTGATGGAGGCGAGTAAACGTCCATCCGCGAGAACGGGGACAGAGACGGTTGTCTCGCGGTGGGATTCGCGGGTGTGGAAGGCATAGCCTTGGCTTTTGGTTTCACTCAAGATGCGTTCAACAATGCTGGCTTCACGGGCAAAGGCATCATCGGGGCTGTCAGAGTGCGATAACACTTTCAACAGTGTGTCGCGTTGTTCTTGCGGACAGAAGGCGAGATACACCCGCCCGCCAGCCGTGGCGAGAATCGGCACCCGTTCTCCTGCGGAATAGCGCTCTAAGGCAAGGGGGCTGTTTTTATCGGTCGTTTCCCGCACCAGCATCGAGGTGCCGGATAAGGTTGCAATGGCCACGGGCCAAACGATGTCTTTACAAAGGTCTTCGATCAGGGGTTTGGCGATTTCGCGAATCCATGGCTCGTCTTCAAAGCCATCGCTGAGGGCGCGCACAAGAATGGTTGGCCGATAACGGTCGTCAGACGGGTCGCGAACTGCGTAGCCGCCAACACAAAGTGTTTCCAGAATACGATAGGCGGTGGTCCGCGGCAGACCCGTTTCGTCGGCGATCTCTGTGACGGTGACGCCATTGTGGGAGTTCAAACAGCGCAGGCTTTGCAGTCCGCGCAACAGCGCCCGTATGGGGCGGATGGAATCGGATCGACGGGTGTCCTGATCACTCTCAAGAAGGGACATAAACTCTACCTCACCATTCTCGGCCTTGACTGCCGACTGCGCGTGTTCTTGATCCATATAAACCTCGTTACCATTCTGAAGACAAGGAAATTCGACCGTCAGATGGTCAGAAAATGGTCCAAGAAATCAATAAGCAAGAAAATGACCTTACGGCATAGTGCCTTAGATCATGTATTCACCTAATGGACCCACCATTTATCTTGTCCAACATGTGATCATGATAAAGACCGTGAGGGCCTTAAACCAGCCTTAAGTCGCTTTAACAGTACAGGACCTAAAGCTGGGTCGGGTTAGGGACGTCGCCATAAACGTCGCGCGGATCAAAGGTTTTATCTTGTTCTTTATAGGTCAGTTTGACGGGTGTATCCCCGGCTTCTCCGGTCGGAACTTCGCGGTAAAAGCAGGAACGATAGCCCACATGACACGATGCGCCAGAGCCAGCCACTTCGACACGGAACCAGATGGCGTCTTGGTCATCATCGACGCGCATCTCAAGAATTTTTTGCACCAGACCAGAGGTTGCACCTTTGTGCCACAGCACTTGGCGTGAGCGGCTCCAATAATGGGCTTCGCCGGTTTCAATACTCTTCTCAAGAGCTTCGGCATTGAGATAACCGACCATAAGCAATTCACCTGTGGCCGCATCGGTTGTGACCACTGGCAAAAGGCCATGCTCATCGAATTTTGGGGCGAGAGTGTCGCCTTCTTCCACTTGCTCCACACTGATGCGAGCGTCAAACAAGCGGCTGGATTGTTCCGTCATACGCGTCGTTACCTTGCTATCAGGTGCTTAATACGTGCCAGCGCGGATCAGTGACAGGAAGCGTTGTTCCAGGGCTGGATCTTCACGGAAAACACCTGTGAAGTGTGTTGTGATCGTATCCACGTCGGGTTTGTGAATACCGCGCGTGGTCATACATTGATGTTTCGCTTCGATCAAGATGGCAACGCCGCGGGCATCGAGACCTTCTTGCAATGTGTCGCCGATCTGTGCGGTCATGGTTTCTTGCGTCTGCAGCCGCTTGGCGTAAATGTCGATCACCCGTGCCAGCTTGCTAATCCCGACGACCTTGTTCGTTGGGAAATACGCCACATGCGCTTTTCCGAGAATTTGCACCATGTGGTGTTCGCAATGGGATTCAAGCGTAATGCCGCGTAGCATCACCATGTCCTGGTAGCCTTCAACCTCTTCAAATGTGCGGTTCAGCACTTCCAGGGGGTCTTGACCATAACCAGAGAAGAACTCTTCATATGACCGTACCACGCGTTCTGGGGTGTCAACCAGGCCTTCACGGTCTGGGTTGTCACCGGCCCACGCAATCAATGTGCGCACGGCGTCCATGGCTTCCGCTTTTGTTGGCTGTGGATGGCAATCTTGGTTATCCGTAGCGTTGTCCTTTTCGACAATCGCACCGTCTACAATTACGTCCATCGTTTTTCTCACTAAATCTCGTTTCGTTAGAGCGGTCACAGCCACGTTGCCATCACCTAGAACACCACGTTCCAGAAAGACCTACGTATATATAAGGCATTAAGTTCACTATTTTAGCGCAATCAGGACCTTTGCACCACCGTTGGTGGGGAATAGCGCATGACGACCTTATAGTGACCAATATGTGGTCAGTCAAGGGGCGCGGATTCTGAGGATCTTTATAGATCATATTTTCCTCCACTGCAGCGTTTTCACAGCTTGCACTCTTTGCAAGGCGGCGTTAGGCAGGGGTTGAAAAAATAGTGGATGTGGCGTTGTCGATCCTCACGATTTAAATAACCCTTATAAGAATGCAGCCATTCATGAGTCTTGCCTTATACAATACGCTGAGCCGCCAAAAAGAAACGTTCACGCCAAGCGATCCCAAGCGGGTGACGATGTATGTCTGTGGTCCGACCGTGTATTCCTATGCCCATATTGGCAATGCGCGCCCCGCAGTGGTGTTCGATGTTCTTTATCGTGTGCTCTCACATCTTTATCCACAGGTGATTTACGCCCGCAACATTACTGATATTGACGATAGAATTATCAAAGCCTCTGCAGAACAAAATATTGCCATTGAGGCAATCACGGAAAAATTTACCCGTATCTATCAAGACGACATGGTTGCGCTCGGTGTGCTTAGTCCAAGTATTGAACCGAAGGCCACAGACACATTGCCCGAAATGATTGCGATGATTGAAGGGCTCATTGCGGCGGGCCATGCCTATGCTGCCGAAGGCCATGTCTTGTTTGATGTGCTGTCTTTTGCCGACTATGGGAAATTGTCAAAACGCAATCGGGATGACTTGATCGCAGGCGCGCGGGTGGAAGTGGCGCCATACAAAAAAGATCCAGCGGATTTTGTCTTATGGAAACCGTCAAACGACGATCAACCGGGATGGGACAGTCCGTGGGGGCGCGGCCGTCCTGGCTGGCACTTGGAATGCTCGTGCATGATTGAAAAACATTTGGGAGAAACCATCGATATTCATGGTGGGGGGCATGATTTGATTTTCCCGCATCATGAAAATGAAATTGCCCAAAGCACATGTGCACATAACGGCGCGCTATATGTTCGCTACTGGATGCATAATGGCTTTGTGAATGTGGACAAAGAAAAAATGTCGAAAAGCATCGGCAATGTGTTGCTGGTGCACAATCTTTTAGAAACTGCACCTGGTGAAGCTATTCGCTTTGCGCTGTTAAATGCGCATTACCGCCAACCACTGGATTGGACCGATGCGGGATTGGCGCAAGCGAAGAAAACCTTGGATGGCCTATATGGCGCGCTGCGGCGGCTTGCCGATGTGGAGGCCGCAACTGATGTGGACGTGCCAGAAGACTTTTTGGCGACACTTGAAGATGATTTGAATACACCGAAAGCCATTGCGTATCTTGCGGGTCTTGCGAAAGACGCTAACACGGCTGAAAGCACAGCGCAAAAAGCTCTTGTCAAAGCGCAATTAATAACCTGTGGTGCGTTGCTTGGTTTTTTACAGCAAGACCCGGAAGCATGGTTTCAATCATCGAGCAGTGTGGATGTCGATGAAGCTAAGATTGAGGCGTTGATTGAAGAGCGGAAAGACGCGCGCGCCAATAAAGACTTTGCGCATTCGGATGCCATTCGTGATGAGCTAGACGCCATGGGTGTTGCCATTGAAGATACGCCCGACGGCACCATATGGAAAGTGAAGGATTAATACACTTCCGATGATCAATGACCTCTACAATACGCGCATCTTAGAGTTTGCGGGAAATATTCCGCGAACGGAGCGTTTGGAAGATCCCGATGCAACGGTCACGGAGGTCAGTCGGCTGTGCGGGAGTAAGGTGACGGTTGATCTAAAAATGCAAGATGATGTTGTCACCGATTTTGGTCATGATGTGAAAGCCTGCGCTTTAGGGCAATGTTCGTCCTCAATTATGGCGCGCCATATCATGGGATCGACAGGTGACGAGTTGATAGCTTTGCGTGATCAAATGCGCGCCATGCTCAAAGACAATGGCGATCCCCCAACGGGGAAGTGGGCTGACCTTGAAATTTTGATTCCGGTTCGTGAGTATAAAGGGCGCCATACATCGGTTTTACTGACTTTCGAAGCCGTTGCTAAAGCCGTCGAAGAAATTAGAGCGAATGCTCTGTCTGCGGTACAGACCTGATCTGTGTGTCTTACACATGTGGAATCTGGAAAAACGTGCTGCCTTCTGTCACACTTTCTGAAGTTTCAGGAAGGAGAAAGGTCATGGCCAAAGTTTTCGACTGTATTGATGAGAAGATTGCGACGTGGATTGGCAAACAGAAACTGTTTTTTGTTGCCACGGCGCCGCTCACAGGTGAGGGTCTTGTCAATTGCTCTCCAAAAGGCGGTGATACGTTACGCGTTCTGGATGACCACACATTGATGTATTTGGAGTATGCAGGATCGGGCGTTGAAACGATCGCTCACATTCGTGAAAACAAACGTATGGTGATTATGATGTGCGCTTTCGAAGGTCCGCCAAAAATATATCGTTTTCATGGCGAAGGCGCTGTTGTCTCGCGTAATGACCCTGAATTTGATCGCCTTCTCACCCATTATGATCTTGATCTTCGCGGTGTCCGTTCGATCATTAAACTCAACGTGAAACGTGTGTCTGATTCTTGTGGTTATGGTGTGCCTTGGTATGATTACAAAGGGGAACGTCCATCACGTCAAAATTATATTGATGGTGTGGACGACACACATATGCGGGCTGGATTACAAGCTTTGAATAAACAGAGCTTAGATGGGTTGGCTGGATTGACGGATGAGGAAATCGCCGCGGCCACACCAGATGCGGCTGATGAGACGTAAGGATCGAAGATGGTTACGTCCGCTAATGAAGACGACGGGCTGATAAAAAAGTTGTATAAGGCGCGCAATAAGAGAAGGCCGTCTTTTGGGAGGATAGTTTTATGATCTACAACTCAATCGTCGATACGATCGGCAACACACCTGTTGTCCGTATCAACCGCATGGCGCCGTATCATGTGGAGATGTTTGTCAAGGT
>JANQLI010000355.1 GCA_028280675.1 Alphaproteobacteria bacterium | reverse complement strand
GGCCCGCCTACTCCACCTTCTGGTAAATCTCCGCGCCTTGCTCTTTAAACTCGGCGGACTTTTCGGCCATGGCCGCCTTAATCTCTTCGGAGCTAAGGCCCGTCACATCGTTTTGCGCGCGGGCATGATCACGCACTTCTTGGCTGATTTTCATTGAGCAGAATTTCGGGCCGCACATGGAGCAAAAATGCGCCACCTTCGCGCCTTCTGCGGGAAGCGTTTGATCATGAAAATCTTCCGCCCGTTCCGGATCAAGGCTGAGATTAAACTGATCCCGCCAACGAAACTCAAACCGCGCCTGGGAAAGCGCGTCATCACGTTCTTGCGCCGCTGGATGCCCCTTCGCGAGGTCGGCTGCATGGGCCGCCAGTTTATAAGTGATGACACCCTCTTTCACATCATCACGGTCCGGTAAGCCGAGATGCTCTTTCGGCGTCACGTAACAGAGCATGGCCGTGCCATACCACCCGATCATCGCCGCCCCAATGCCCGACGTAATGTGGTCATAACCCGGCGCAATGTCAGTGGTCAGCGGCCCGAGCGTATAGAACGGCGCTTCGTCACATTCTTTGAGCTGTTTTTCCATATTCTCTTTGATCTTGTGCATGGGGACATGGCCGGGCCCTTCGATCATCACTTGCACATCGTACGTGTCGGCAATGCGGCGCAGCTCACCCAGCGTTTCAAGCTCGGCAAATTGCGCCGCGTCATTGGCATCCGCAATAGAACCAGGGCGCAAGCCATCGCCCAGCGAAAAGGCCACATCATAAGCCGCCATGATTTCGCAAATCTCTTCAAAGTGCGTGTACAGAAAGTTTTCCTGATGATGGGCAAGGCACCACTTCGCAAGGATCGATCCACCGCGGGAGACGATCCCCGTCACCCGTTCCGCTGTGAGCGGAATATGTGCAAGGCGCACGCCCGCATGAATGGTGAAGTAATCGACACCCTGTTCGCATTGCTCAATCAACGTGTCGCGATAGACCTCCCATGTCAGGTCTTCAGCCACGCCATTGACTTTTTCCAGTGCTTGATAGATTGGCACCGTGCCAATGGGCACGGGCGCGTTGCGAATAATCCATTCACGGATGGTGTGAATATGACGGCCGGTGGACAAATCCATCACATTATCCGCGCCCCAGCGCGTCGCCCAGACCATCTTATCCACTTCTTCGCCCACAGACGATGTAACAGCAGAATTACCGATATTGGCATTGATCTTCACAAGAAAGTTGCGGCCGATAATCATTGGTTCGGCTTCCGGGTGATTGATGTTGGAGGGAATGATCGCCCGCCCGCGCGCCACTTCATCACGCACAAATTCCGGCGTCACATAATCCGGAATACTCGCGCCAAAACTTTCCCCATCGCGCGGCGCGCCTTTGAGGCTTGCTTCTTTGAGCGCAGCCTCGCGCCCGAGATTTTCACGGATGGCAATATATTCCATCTCGGGTGTGACAATGCCCTGCCGCGCATAATGCAATTGCGTCACACAGTGACCTGATTTCGCACGCAGCGGTTTACGCCCCGCCCGATCAAATTCCGGCACCGTGAGCGCTTCGCCTTCCTTAAGGCCATTGTCTTCGGGCTTGACCTCACGGCCCTCATATGCGTCCACATCACCGCGGGCAAGCACCCAGTTGCGGCGCAATTCGGGAAGGCCTTTTGTAATGTCAATCTGTTGCCGCGGGTCTGTGTAAGGACCCGATGTGTCATAGACACGCACAGGCGCCAATGCTGAGTCGGTCAAATCGATCTCACGCATCGCCACCTGAATGTCATTCGTTTTTCCCTCCACATATATTTTACGCGATGCGGGAAACGGATCGGTGGTGACGAGGTCTGTTGTAATCGGCACTTGAGATTGCGCGGCTTTCGACATGGTCAAACTCTCCATAGGCTCGCATTGAGCAAGCAGCATAGGATCCAAATGCCGATGTGGAATAAACGGAGAGATGAGCCGTCCCTTCCTACGCCGGTATAATCCGGATCAGGTTCAAAGGGATTCCAGTGTTATGACATCCGCCACTCACCAGATCTCAGCCCCTTTAAGGGCACCCCTGGGATAGACCTAGAGTCACAAGGTTTTCGATGGAAAGTCAAGCAAAAGCGTGGAAAACCCGCGCACAGACTAGGTTTATGACGCCGCGCCTGGCTTCAGCGCGAGAAAGCGATAGACCGCCAATTTCCCAGACTGCAATGCCTCTAAGCGCTGCGCCCAGAGCGCCTGTTCTTTGCCGACGGCTTGAAAAATCTTTGCCTGGATGGCCGAATCCGCATTCTCCAATCCCGTAAGCAATTTGGTCCAACATGTTGCGCCCTGTTGGATCAGATTCAGGTAATCATGCGTAATGTCTTCTTGCACACGCAAACCGAAACCGGCTTCTGAAATCATCGTCACATAGTCCTCGACGGATGAAAGGTTGATCTCCCCATCGGCAGAAGCAAGCACGTGGTCCCATGCGCCCTCGTCCACCTCGGCATTGGTGGACACGTAATCGGTGATCAATAAGTATCCCCCTGGCCGCAAGCTTAGTTCTGCTTGATTGAGCAAACGCTGCTTCTCCCGAACAGCAAAGAAGCGCTCAAATGACACAAGAGCATCATACGCTTGTTCAGGAAGCTCCACTGTATTCGGGTCATAGGATTGCAATGCGATACTGTCGGCTGCATCCGTTTGGGCGCATATCTTTTCAGCTTCCGCCAATGTAGCGGCGTTATTTTCGTAAGCGCAAATTGTGGCGCCGCTTTGAAGAGCGAGATCACGCGCACTGCCACCAAGTCCCGCGCCCAAGATCGCAAGGTCTGTGTCGCTGGTTAAGGAGAGAGAGTGCGTCATATCGGCAAGGTATTTATCAGTGCACGGCTGAAGATACCCTGACCCCCAAATCACCTGCGCAATGGCCATGGTCAGAACGTCTTCCGCAAGCGTCTGCGGTGCGGCGTCACGCGGTGTTTCGCCTAAGTCAGCGTCTGAGATCTCTTCGGGCACGGGGATATAGTCCTCGCCCTCCCACCAGGCGTGAAACTTCCGCTTGAAGTCATGCGGAGCCATTTTTTCTAATGGCGCTGTGAGCTTACCGAGCACTTTTCACTCTCAATCGTCACTCATTGTCGCGTGATTTGCATGGCAGAGACTGAACCAAATTTATGTTAATTGTTGTTTAATAATGTGGATGCATTTGGCGGAAGACTCCACTCCTCTCCAGAGG
>JANQLI010000344.1 GCA_028280675.1 Alphaproteobacteria bacterium | reverse complement strand
ACTTAAGGGGCTTTTCGCCGGTTCGCCAAAGAATTCTTTCATCAAGGGTTTTAATTCAAATAAAATGTAAGCACAGCAGAAGGAAAAGAAGATCGGTATTAAATACTGGTACACGACCAGAGCAGGCGTGTTTGACGCAAGACTTTGAATGCCAAATCCGAGAAGGCGGATCACTAGTCCAATCACAAGCGCGATGGCGATGCGGGAGGCGTAACCACGGCGGTTAAAACTGCCGGCAAGTGTTGCGCAAAGTGCAATCAGAACAAAAAGAAAATTATAGAGTGGGGATGCTAGGCGATTATGCCCCTCTGCAAGCAAGCGCCCTTTGTTGAGTGTATCCCAACGTTGATTCATGTCGGGCATCAGTAACTCATGCAGATAGCGTTCGGTGAGGTCGCGCACAATTTCAGGCTGTTGATCACCCAAAAATTGGGTGATGTCTAAAGGGTATTCTTGGGAAGTCATAACGGATAGATTTCCAGACGATTCAAGTCGCTGTACCAATACTTGCTTCATAATAAGTCTCGAACCCTCAGGGGCCTTAACAAATTTACCCGTTTTGGCAATATACGTCCGCGGTTGTTCCTTATCACGGTTGTCGTGAATCAATAGATTCTGCAGAACGCCTTCACGCGACGTTTTGCGGTTGTAGACTGTTAGGCCTGGCATCGGATTCGTGAACTGACCATCACGAATCATATTCGTGGCAATATCGGATCGGATTTCAAATACCGTATCTTTCATTTCGCGATAGCCGGATGGCATGAGGTAAAGATTTAAGAGAAGATTGATGATCGCCACAACGACCGCCAAAACAAACATGGGACGCGCGATGGCCATCGGACTCACCCCAGCAGATGACATCACGACAAGCTCACTATCGGTTGAAAGCCGGTGCAGGATGAAGAGTGAAGCACAAAAAAGCGCAAAGGGCAGGATCACCGTGAGCAAGCTTGGCAGGACATAGAGCGTCATTAAGATATACGTGCTGGTCGACTGCTGACGATTGATCATGAGGTCAAGCATCTGGAGGGATTGCGTGAGCCAAACCAGCACCGTCAAGACAAGGGTGAACATGATCAGCGGCGCCATGGCTTGCTTCATGATATATTTTGTCAGGCTGCGCATTTGTTCGTCGTTACACTCTTAAAATGGGCGCGTAATTCTATGGAATAAACCAAAAAAACAGCCCCGCCCAGGGATTTTCTTGGTGTGGTTAAAATGGCGGCTACCCCCGCAATCAGAGTGGAATTAGTCGATATTTACACCGAATCCAACGGCACAAGGATGTACAGATCAGGGCAAACAACCATACACTGAAGCATCATAGAGAGATTCGGTCTCGATCTTTGGGTCTAAATTCCCGATTATCCAGCGATTTTGAATGATCTGTGTTATGGGTGCTGACCGTTAAGCACAATCATCTGACTGCCGAGGGAGCCTCATGAATATCACTTTTTCTAAGACGACGTTGCCCACCACGGGCGCTGTAACGGTTTTGACCACGGAAGGTGGCAAATTAGCGCCGACTCTCGCCAAACTCGATAAGAAATCCCGCGGTGCTATAAAACGGGCCCTGAATACAGCCAAGTTCAAGGGAAAACGGGGTCAAATGGTGATGGTCATGGCCCCTGCAGGAACGCGTTTGTCGCGTCTGTTGATCTGTGGTGTGGGCAAACCAGCGGATATACAATCCAAAAATATCGAAGATCTGGGCGGGAACATCGCCGCGAAATTCGCTCTCAGCGGTGAAAAGTCGGTTACGGTCATTGTCGATGTGCTGGAGGGCGCAGATGAAGGAGAGGCCGTTCTCGCGGCGCACCTTGGATTTGGTGCTATGCTGCGGTCTTATCGGTTTGATTACTACAAGACCAAACAGAAACCGCAAGAAAAGCCGAGCCTCAATAAAGTAAGTATCTCGGTGGTTAATCCAACTGCAGCGCGCAATCACTTCAAACCGCTTAAGGGCATTGCGGATGGGGTCTTTGTGACCCGCGATCTCGTGTCTGAGCCCGCCAATGTGCTGTATCCGAAAGAATTTGCGGATCGTGCCAAAAAGTTGACTGAGCTCGGCGTTAAAGTCGAAGTGCTGAGTGAAAAACAGATGGAGAAGCTTGGCATGGGCGCGCTTCTTGGTGTGGGGCAAGGCAGTGTCCGCGAATCGCAGATGGTCATTATGC
>JANQLI010000259.1 GCA_028280675.1 Alphaproteobacteria bacterium | reverse complement strand
CATTGGCGTCACCAAAGACTTCAAGCTTTAAGCCCTGCACGCCAAAAGCGCCAAGTGACTGACCGGCAGAGCCACGCAGACGCACAGTCAAATGTCCAGGCTGCAAGCCCTCCATACCGTATTTGCGCACGATGTGCGAAGAAATCCGCGAGCCAATCGCTCGCTGCGTATTGCGGATCGTGTAGGTGAGCTGCATTTTCTCACCCACCTCAAGAAGGGGCTGCGCGTCGCGAACCATTTGCGCATCCAAGGTATCGGGCACGTCCACCCGCCCTTCATTGGTGCAAAAGCGCGGACCGTCTTCTTGCTCTGCTTGCACAAGAAGCGGATTAAGATCAAGATCATCAAGATGGGCCGCGCCGCGGCTAACCTGCGCGAGTAAGTCCGTGCGGCCAATCACTTCATGCAACGAGCGGAAGCCAAGAGACGCCAATATTTCACGGACCTCTTCAGCAATAAAACTAAAGAGATTGACGACTTTATCTGCGGTGCCTGTAAAACGCTTCCGCAAATCTTCATCTTGGGTACAGACCCCAACCGGGCACGTATTGGATTGGCATTGCCGCACCATAATACAGCCCATCGCCACCAAAGACGCCGTACCGACGCCGTATTCTTCAGCGCCCATCATCGCGGCGATTACCACATCACGGCCGGTGCGGAGACCACCATCGGTCCGCAGCACAACACTTTGACGCAAATTGTTCAGTGTCAGCACCTGGTTGACTTCCGTTAGTCCCATCTCCCAGGGAAGACCGGCATATTTAATACTGGTTTGCGGGCTTGCGCCGGTGCCACCAGAATGACCGGATACCAGAATAATATCCGCCTTGGCTTTCGCAACGCCAGCGGCAATGGTGCCAATACCCGTAGACGCCACAAGCTTCACAGTTACTTTTGCAATGGGGTTGATTTGCTTGAGGTCATAAATCAACTGCGCCAAATCTTCGATCGAATAAATATCGTGATGTGGCGGTGGGGAAATCAATGTCACACCGGGTGTGGAATGTCTGAACTTGGCAATCAATTCTGTCACTTTAAAGCCTGGCAACTGCCCCCCTTCGCCAGGTTTCGCCCCTTGCGCCACCTTGATTTCAAGTTCGCGGCACTGGTTGAGATATTCCGCCGTGACGCCAAAACGTCCCGACGCCACTTGTTTGACAGCCGAATTGGGGTTGTCGCCATTGGGCAATGGTTTAAAGCGCGCCGGATCTTCCCCGCCCTCTCCTGAGACCGACTTCGCACCGATACGGTTCATCGCAATGTTCAACGTTCCATGGGCCTCAGGCGACAATGCGCCTAATGACATACCCGGCGTGATAAAACGTTTACGGATCTCATTGATCGATTCAACTTCATCCAAGGGGACAGACTTCGTCCCTTCTTTAAAGTCGAGCAAATCACGGATCGATGTGGGTGGTTGATGGCCAAGCGCTTCCGAATATTTGCGGAACGTCGCATAACTATCTGTATCGCATGCATGCTGCAGCATATGAATCAGTTGCCCTTCAAGGGCATGACTTTCTCCGCCGCGACGATATTTATAGATCCCGCCAATCGGGAGAGACACGGCATCTTGTCCATAAGCCGAGGTATGTGTTTGCGCGAGTTTCTTTTGCAAGCCGGCAAGACCAATTCCAGAAATACGGCTTGGCATGCCAGGAAAGAACTCAGCGACAAGGGCGCGGCTCAAACCCAAAGCTTCAAAGTTATATCCCCCGCGATAGGAGGAGATCACCGAGATCCCCATCTTCGACATGATCTTCAGAAGGCCAAGGTCAATCGCCTCGCGGAAACGTTCAATGCACGATGCAAGACTCTGCTCCTCGAACAAACCACGTTCATGACGATCCATAATACTGTCAAGAGCAAGATACGGGTTCACGGTTGTCGCGCCAACGCCTATCAGCACAGCAAAGTAATGGGTGTCCATACATTCAGCAGAACGCACGTTGATAGAGGAATAGGTCCGCAAGCCCTGCGCTACAAGGTGTGTATGCACGCCCCCAGCAACAAGAATCATCGGCATCGGCACTTTAGCCGGATCAACATTCTCATCCGACAAAATCATATGTTCATAGCCTTGACGCACAGCATCTTCTGCTTCACTGCGAATGCGATCTAATCCATCGCGCAGCGCATTTTCAGGTAACGTCCCATCCGCATCCAGAGTCATCGTGCAATCAATGGTGTAAGCGGTGTCGCCAAAATGCGTCCGCATTTTCTCAAACTGCCCATTCGTTAAAACAGGGCTTTCAAGGGTGTAAACCTCTGACTGATCCGAGTCGTTCGCCAGTACATTTCCCATGTTCCCAAAACGTGTGCGCAAACTCATCACGCGATGCTCACGCAAACTATCAATCGGCGGGTTCGTCACCTGCGAAAAGTTTTGCCGGAAGAAATGTGAAAGCGGGCGGTATTTGCGCGACAGCACGGCGGGCGGCGTATCATCCCCCATGGAGCCAATCGCCTCTTTGCCCTCTTCCGCCATAGGGTGCAGGATAACCTCGAGATCCTCGATGGAAAATCCAGCCGCAAGTTGACGCCTGCGTAACTCATCTTTGTCAAACAGTTTGGTCTCTTGCTCGGGTTCAATAAGATCATCCAGTTTGATAATGTTATGAACCAACTCATGAAATGGCTGTGTGGCCGCAAGTTTATCTTTAATCTCTTGATCGTGATAAAGGCGCCCCTCTTCCATATTGATGCCGATCATTTCGCCAGGACCAACGCGGCCTTTTTCAATGATAGTGGTTTCAGGCAGGGGCACCATGCCGGTTTCCGACCCAACAAAGAGAAGACCATCATCGGTTACCGTATAACGCAAAGGCCGGAGGCCATTGCGGTCAAGACCTGCCAGCACCCAGCGGCCATCCGTTGCGGCAATCGCCGCCGGACCGTCCCAAGGCTCCATCACAGAGTTGGTGCAGGCATACATATTGCCGTGCTCTTCTGGCATCACGGTGGCCTTTTGCGACCATGACTCAGGAATCAGAAGCGTTTTGGTCATTGGCAATGAACGGCCCGCACGGACCAAGACCTCAAACACAGCATCAAGCGCTGCGGAGTCTGAACTGCCTGCTTGAATAATCGGTTTAATATCGTCACCGTGAGCACCGAAGGCTTCGGAGACCATGCGGATTTCATGGCTCTTCATCCAATTGGTGTTACCGCGGATCGTGTTGATTTCACCGTTATGAGCAAGCATGCGAAACGGCTGCGCAAGCCACCATTGCGGGAATGTATTGGTGGAATAGCGTTGATGGAAAATCGCAACACTGGACACAAAGCGCTCATCCTGAAGGTCCGGATAAAAGCTATCGACCTGCTCCGCCAAGAACATGCCTTTATAGATGAGAGACTTTGCCGACAATGAACAGATATAGAAGTCTTTGACATTTGCCTCGACAACTTGCTTCTCAATACGGCGGCGAATGAGGTAAAGCTCGCGCTCCATCTGATCCACGTCGGTTTCATTGGGATTGATGAACATAATCTGTTCAATCTCAGGACGCGTTGCATTCGCCTTTGCGCCAATCACCGACGTGTTGACCGGCACTTGCCGCCAGCCATAGATATAATAGCCAAAGCGCAGAATTTCCGCTTCAACGATGGTCCGGCACGTTTCCTGCGCGCCGTAATCCGTACGCGGAAGGAAAATCATGCCAATGCCAATAGAATGATCGCCTGGCTCATGACCTGTACGGGCCACTTGCTCTTTAAAGAAGTCCTGCGGCACATCGACATGAATACCCGCGCCATCACCGGTTTTCCCGTCCGCATCAACAGCGCCGCGGTGCCAGACGGCTTTCAGCGCATCGATTCCTGCCGTCACCACTTCGCGCCGCGGCGTGCCATCAATTGTCGCCACCACACCCACACCGCACGCATCATGCTCTTGCGAGGGCACATAAACATGTTGCGCTTCCAGCGTCTCAGCATTTCTCTGATAGCGGTCAATCCAGGCTTGGGTTTCTTTATGCATCTCGGACATCGGTGTCTCGCTTCAAATCGTTCTATCGTTACGCCGCATCGGCACTGCCAACATCGCTCTTCGCTGATGTCACTTTGGTTTGCAGATATGTATCAATGGATTCAGCGGCATCACGGCCATCGCGGATCGCCCACACAACAAGTGATGCCCCGCGCACAATATCGCCTGCGCCAAAAACCCCATCGAGATTGGTCATGAGGGTGCGGAAATCCGCCTGAATGGTTCCCCAACGGCTGACTTTTAATTCCGGCGCGCCAAACAATGTCGGCAAATCCTCAGGATCAAAACCAAGCGCAGCAATCACAATGTCCGCATCCAGTGAGAACTCAGACTTTGGAATCTCTTCTGGACGTTGACGGCCAGATGAATCTGGCAGCCCGAGACGCATACGGGTTGCTTTCACTTGCTTTACGCGATCCGTGCCACTGTCACCATGCCCAACAAGTGCTTTGGGGCCTGCAAGCCAGATAAACTCAACGCCTTCTTCTTCCGCATGCTCCACCTCACG
>JANQLI010000327.1 GCA_028280675.1 Alphaproteobacteria bacterium | reverse complement strand
CCAATTGCCACAAGGCGTCCAGTCCCAAGCACCCCGGCATCACAGGATCGCTGTCAAAGTGGCACTGGAAAAACCATAGGTCTGGATTGATGTCGAGCTCGGCATGAATTTCACCTTTGCTATATGCGCCGCCATCATCGGACACCTTTGTTATACGGTCAAACATCAGCATGGGGGGTAGGGGTAAGCGGCCATTTTCTGGGCCGAAAATTTCGCCATGACCTGAGCTGATCAGATCGTCATAACTGAAACTGGTTTTGTCTAAGGGCATTCTCAATCTTCGTTTTTCGTGGTTGGACAGAGGGCAGTGTTCTATGCGCTTTGGGGTGGCGTCAGACCGTTGCAGCATGGCGCGGCCATAGTCTCTGCGCCCAAAACGGCTGACAACATGTGCGTTTCTCCTAACATACTCCATTGCGAACCGGAAGATATGTTATGCAATTGAAGCTAAAGGGGAAATAGACCAACCCATGAGAGGATGGAATACCCAAGTCATCTATATGGGTATTCATGTGAAGCGGGCGCGCCTCTCTTTGCGCGTCTTGTTGAGAAAGATTCTTGACTTTCGTGGCCCAAAGCCGAACTCTTTGTCGTGAAACTTTCGCAACAACGTCATCAAAGGTGGGCTGTGGCTGAGGATCGTCCCTATAGCAAAACGCAAAAGCGGTTACGCGATGCGGGTTTACGATTGACGAAGCAGCGCGTTGCGTTAGGGCGGTTGCTGCTTGACGGCCCCAACCGGCATGTGACGGCGGAAACCTTTCATGACGAGGCCTTGTCGCAAGGCATTCAAGTGTCACTCGCCACAATCTACAACACACTCCATCAATTCACTGATGTGGGATTGTTACGCCAAGTGACAGTGAATGGCGGCAAGCTCTATTTCGATACAAACACCAGTGAACATCCGCATTTCTACTTGGAAGATGAGGAACGGTTGATGGATATGCCATCGGATGCAGTGCAGTTTACCAACCTGCCAAAAACCCCTGAAGGGACATCCATCACGTCGGTGGATGTGATTGTGCGCCTTACATCGGATGAGACATAAGGCCCTTCTCTTGCCAGACCATGATGAAGCCTTTAGAAGTCTTGCACCGTAGCCGCCGTTTCATCTGGCGTGAAAACTTGAGGCACTCTCTATGACACACTCATCGCAGCAAGATCGCCTGTGTGCGATTGTTCGCGAACGCTCTTTTTCCAATGATCGTGAAATTACGCTCGCATCGGGCCGCAAAAGTTGGCTCTACTTCAATATGAAGCCAACCATGATGGACCCGGAGGGGGCGCATCTCATTGCCGAGCTTATTGTCGATAAACTTCAAGGGGAACAGGTTGACTATGTTGGCGGCCTGGAAATGGGGGCGGTGCCGATCGTCTCTTTCGTTGCCCCTGCGTCATTCCAGCGCGATGCTGAACATCCTGTGCGGGCCTTTTTTGTGCGCAAAGCGGCGAAAGGCCATGGTACCCAACAACGCATTGAAGGATTGACGGGCGATGAGAGCCTTACGGGAAAACGTGTTGTGATGGTGGAAGACGTCACAACAACAGGCGGGTCTGTCATCAATGCGATTCAAGAAGTCCGCGCCCTGGGGGCCGAGGTCTTAAAGGTGGTGACGATTTTGGACCGTCAAGAAGGCGCGCGCGAGGCTTTGGCGGATATAGATGTGCCGCTTGATCCTGTGTTAACGGCGGATATGTTTCCAAAGCCTGCGTAATCCTAGGGCAAGAGAATATTTGTCCGTAGACAGATTAATCAATGACTTCTTGTTGATAAACGCCCCACACAAGGCTTTTATGCACCCACCCCTCATCCAGGTTGGGGAAATCCACGGCGCACCAATCGCGCAAGCAAGAGAGCACTGTGCCGATGACGCCAGGTTCCGCCAGCATAACGACCCGCGCCGCCAGATCAGCTTGCGTGTGCACCGCCACAGGCAGGTCCGACCCATCGCCGACCACCAGAACATGCCGGTCGCCTTTCAGCAGGGTTTTATGCACCCACCCCTCATACCCTTCTGAATCGCGTATTTGCCGCCACTCTTCTGTTTCGGCGATGATCTCGACGGGCAGACCAGCGCGGCGGTATTGCCATTCAATGGGCTGATCGGGTGACGGCCCGCGCCGCACATTGACTTTGCCGCGCAGGCTGACAAAGCGTGGCACAGGATAGCCGCTAAAGGATTCCGCTGCGTGCGCCGCCGAAAAAGGCGCGTGCGAAAGCGTAACAAGGACGAGGGCAAACGCGCCGCATATACAAGGCAGAGACTTCATAAGGTTTCGCCGGTTATCGGTGGTATCCCGTGTCATGATCCTTCCCCCTTTGCCGTAGCGGAATATTCATAACGAGACCGGATGCGGCACACGAATCATGGATCTGTTATGACGCGCCGACTCAGCATCGGTCAAGGGTGAGAGTCGCCATCAAACAAGGCGACTTTTTGCCGAAAAGCGTATGATCTTGTGATATTGCCATCCTATGCACTGCTCTCCCTTACCTATAGCGCCCGGCGAAAAGGTTTGCTAAAGGTGGCACAAGAAGAATAAGGTTGAGGAACCAAGACGTTACAGTGAACGCCTTGGCAAGGGAGACATCCGTCGATGAGTACATCCGATAAGCCGCTGGTAATTGTGACGCGCAAATTACCGGATCTTATTGAGACCCGCATGTGTGAGCTCTTCAACACCGAGCTCAATCTGGATGATCATGAAATGTCACCGGCGGAATTGGTTGATGCTGTTAAGCGCGCCGATGTGTTGGTGCCGACAGTGACCGACCGTATCAACTCCCGCATTCTCAGCCAGGCTGGCGATAAGCTGCGTTTGATCGCGAATTTCGGAACCGGCGTTGACAAGATCGACGTGCAAACCGCCTTGCAGCGCGGCATCACCGTCACCAACACGCCCGGCGTTCTGACCGAAGACACCGCCGACATGACCATGGCGCTTATTCTCGCCGTGCCGCGCCGTTTGGTTGAAGGGGCGCGCACATTACAAGAGGGGCAATTCCAAGGTTGGACGCCGACCTGGATGCTCGGGCGGCGCATTTCGGGAAAGCGCCTTGGGATTGTCGGCATGGGCCGCATCGGCCAGGCGGTGGCGCGGCGTGCGAAGGCCTTTGGCTTGCAGATCCATTATCACAATCGTCACCGTATTCATGCCTCCATCGAAAGCGAGCTCGAAGCGACCTATTGGGAAAGCCTCGATCAAATGCTCGCGCGCATGGACATTATTTCTGTCAACTGCCCGCACACGCCCGCGACATTCCACTTGCTGTCGGCGCGGCGGTTGCAGCTTTTGCAACCGCATGCCTATGTGGTCAACACATCGCGCGGGGAAGTGATTGACGAAAATGCCTTGGCGCGCATGATCGAAGCGGGTGATCTCGCTGGCGCTGGGTTGGATGTGTTTGAACACGAACCTGCGGTCAATCCCAAACTGATGAATTCGGACCGGGTGGTGCTTTTGCCGCATATGAGTTCCGCGACCATCGAAGGCCGCGTCGATATGGGTGAAAAAGTGATCATCAACATCAAAACCTTCGCCGACGGGCACAAACCCCCGGACCGGGTTATCCCGTCGATGCTGTAGTTGTCATCTTCGGGCGAGGCGCGCTCGAAAAAGCTTTAGTGATTTTTTAATGCAACTCAGAGTTAATAAGCCTTGCGCTTGACGTGAAGCACCCTGTGGCAAGGCTTATGTGATGTTAGATAAATTATATCTCTTATCATTTGGACTCGGCTGGATCGTACTTACGATTCCACAGCGTTACCTATTCCATGTTATCGGCTGGTTGCTGATACCTGTAGTTTTCGTACTAATATATTTTCTCCACCCGGTTCACTGGTCTGCAAAAGGAATAGATTTTGTTTTAGGATGGATGATGCTTATTGTTGCTTATGCTGGCGTCATTTTAGCGGTGTTTGCGAAGTTGATCTTTATTCTTTTGCAGTGGAAATTCTTTCCCGAAAAGGTTGCTAGACGAAAGAAAGCCTCTTCGAATCCTTTATACCAAACATTGCGAAAGCTTCAGGCTGTCATATGGGGCATCATCTTTTCTTTTCTCGCGATTCTAATTCTTAGATATTTGCTGCAGCCAATTCCTAACTTTTTAACTCATGCTTTTTTCCTAGCAGTAGTAATATTTGTATTTTGGGCACCACATAAGATTGATGTCCCGTTTGCTGATTTTGGAAAGGCGCTGCTATTAGGGTTTCAATGGGGCTTCTTAATTCTCGTAGTGTTGGGCGTTTTGATGTCTAACTTTGTTTCTATGCAGGCCGAAAAAATCACAATTCCCTCGAATAAATATTGCATCCAAATAGCTGATAGCGATCAAAGCTATAAACCGGTCACAACCCTTTTTGACCTTTCTTATCTAACAATGCGTCATTCTGGCTCAAGGCTTCAATACCATGCATTGTTAGTTGTTGATGAAGGTAATGAGTATAAATTTTATAATTGGTCATACCGCAAGGGTGAGTTCCAAGATGATGCTTTCAAATTTTTCAGCGGACCATACGGCGCTGCACACAAACCTGAAATTTTGTGCTCACCGACGGAAAATTTTACCAACGAGTTGAATATTATTTTCCCGTAATCTCAATGTCGTCTCCACACAACTGACACCCCGGATCGGCCGGGAACGACACCGTGCGGGTGGTGGAGGACAGGCCATCATAAATCAGCAAGCGGCCGGCGAGGCTGTCGCCAATGCCGAGGAGCTCTTTGATCACCTCAAGCGCTTGCAAACTGCCCATCACGCCGGTCAGCGCGCCAAGAATGCCCGCTTCTGCACAAGTTGGCACGGTGCCGGGGCGTGGCGGGTCCGGGAACAGGCAGCGGTAACAGGGATAACGCTGATCGCCCGTGCGATCATAGGCTTTATAGGTGCTGAGCTGGCCGTCAAACTGCCCCACAGCCGCCGCCACAAGCGGTGTTTGTGTGCGATAGCAAGCGTCATTGACAATGGCCCGCGTTTCAAAACTGTCCGAGCCATCGGCCACCATGTCATAGTTTGCGATAATCTTGTCCGCATTGTCTTCTGTAAGGCGCATGGCGTGGGTAATCACGTTGACATCTGGGTTGATGGCGGCGATGCGCGCTTTGGCGCTCTCGACTTTGGCGCGCTCAATATCATCCGTATGGTGAATAATTTGCCGCTGCAAGTTCGAGCGATCAACGACATCATCGTCAATGACGCCAAGGGCGCCAACGCCGGCCGCGGCAAGATACATGAGGCAGGGTGATCCAAGCCCGCCCGCGCCAATCACAAGCACTTTGGAGTCGAGAAGTTTTTGCTGCCCTTGTCCGCCGACCTCTTTCAGCAGCAGGTGCCGGGCATAGCGTTCTATTTGGTCTTCGGAGAGCGCCATGCGCTTTACTTTCGAGGTTAAACGCTCGTCGAGCCAAAGCCGCCCGATCCGCGTGCGGTGTCGGGGAGCGTGTCCACTTCATCCCACGCCGCTTGGGTCACGGGCGCCACCACCATTTGCGCAATGCGCTCACCCCGTTGCACCACAAAAGGCTCTTCCCCATGATTGATCAAGATGACTTTCACTTCGCCGCGATAGTCCGAATCGATTGTGCCGGGGGAATTGAGAACCGTGACGCCTTTTTTTGCCGCGAGACCTGAACGTGGGCGCACTTGCACCTCAAAGTTTTCCGGAATAGCCATTTGCAGTCCGGTCGGCACCATCGCGCGTGCGCCGGGCTGAATGGTGATGCGCTCATTTTTGTCGAGAGCCGCGATCAGGTCGAGACCCGCCGCCCCGTCTGTTTCGTATTTCGGCAAAGCAAGGCCATGGGCGGCAGGCAGACGCTTCACCGCAATTGTTACGTTATGCGCCACGTCTGGTTCCTTTGGTTTTCTTGAAATCGGCTTTGGTGACGTTGCCGTCATTGAAATGTTCATAGATCCGCCACGCCAATGCTTTGGCGACATCGCTTTTCGGCATGGAATCCCAATCTTCCACCCCGTCATCGGTGATGAGATGCACGGTGTTGCTGTCCCCGCCCATCGTCCCTGTTGCGGGCGAGACATCATTGGCGACGATCCAATCGCATTTTTTCCGCGCCCGTTTCTGTTTGGCGTATGCGACCACGTTTTCCGTTTCTGCGGCAAACCCAATGATCAAGTCAGCACGGTCTTGCGCTTCGCAGAGGGTTTTGAGAATGTCCGGATTTTCTGTCAGAGACAGCGGCGGTAAAGACGCGCCGTCTTTTTTGATTTTATTGCCTGCTTCCTTTTCCACACGCCAATCGGCCACGGCGGCGGTGCAAATCACCACATCCATCTCTTTGTGGCGTTGACAAGCGGCCAGCATTTCGCGCGCGGTTTCAATGCGGCTGACATACAC
>JANQLI010000322.1 GCA_028280675.1 Alphaproteobacteria bacterium | reverse complement strand
CGCTGATAAAAGGCTGCGGTCGCAGCACTATCTAAAAGCCGTTCCTCATAGGCAACGACAGCGCCACTGCTTTGATAGCGATTTAACGTTCTGCGGAACTGAAGCTTCACCGGGTCGGGTTTGATGATTGGCGCAGCCTTCGCGACGGGCGGTGCAGGTTCCTTTTCGGCAATCGCCGTTTTGACTGTCGGTAAAGGCACTGAGTCCATCAAGGCTTGCGCAGTCGATGCTGCTTCGGGTGTTGGCGATAATATGCTTTGTAAAGGCGCCAGTGTCAGAATCGCGCTTGGTCCTTTCAATGCTGGATTCCAGTCAGAGGGCATGATCGCTAAACCTCCTGCAGCAATCAACACAATGCCGCAGATGGCCATAAAATCGAAAACGAATGTTCTGATCATCTGTTGAAAAAACGTCGCCAAAAAATCCCCGATCATAAAAGCGGAAGGTTGTCCCATGATTCTGCAAATTCCATACCTCTTTACCATACTCAGGCGGCCAATGAGGAGGTTTCATGCGATTACGATTTTGTGACAGTTAAAAGTGGCACCAAGTGCCATTTTTTGCTAAAGAAGGAGCGATGGGAGATCAGATCGCCGATCCACACATGTGATGGCTCTGGCATGGGAAAGATGAAAGCTATGAAATCATTGAATAAATTGCGTATTCGGGACGGTCAACCCGCTCTTGTGGCGGCCCTCTTTGGCTTGACTCTTGCCGCCTGCGATCAGGGCAGCGATCAAAGTGCCTCGGCGCCTGAGACAACATCCCCCCCTGACGTGATGGAGAAGATGGAAGAGACGGCAGAAGACGCGGCCGCCGTTTTGATGCCGGGGCCCGATGCGCAAGAGCAAATCCAAGAAGCCCTGATTGTCGCAGAGCCAGGCGATACGGTGATGTTAGGGGCGGGTGTGTTTGAGCTGACCGATGTCTTGTCCCTTGATGTCGATGATGTGACACTGCTTGGTGCTGGCATGGACAAAACCATTCTCTCCTTTAAAGGTCAGCTAGCTGGCGGCGAAGGTCTGTTGGTCACATCCGACCGGACCGTTTTGAAAGATTTTTCTATTGAAGACCCAAAAGGCGACGGCATTAAAGCCAAAGGCGTTGACACCATTAGCTTTCTGAATGTGCGGGCGGCGTGGACGCAAGGCCTCAAAGACACCAATGGTGCGTATGGTTTATATCCGGTGCAATCGAAAAATGTGTTGATTGACGGCAGTGTGGCTTTCGGCGCATCCGATGCAGGGATCTATGTCGGGCAATCGCAAAACATCATCGTGCGTAACAGCACAGCGGAATATAACGTTGCCGGTATTGAGATTGAAAACAGTTATGACGCTGATGTGTATAACAATACAGCGCAGCATAACAGCACGGGCATTCTTGTATTCGATATGCCGAACCTGCCGCAAATGGGCAGCCGTTCGATTCGTGTCTATCAAAACAAAGTCATCAATAATGACACCGACAATTTTTCGCCGCCAGGCGGGATTGTCAATATTGCGCCAAAGGGTGCGGGGATTTTGGTGTTTTCATCGCGCGATGTGCATATCTTCGAAAACGAAGTTGGCAATAACCAAACCAGCAACATTCTTCTTGTTGGCTATCCGGTGCCTTATGAAGACCCCAACATGAACCCGCTTGTGCGTGAAATCTATGTCTATAACAACACGCTTGGCAAAGCAGGGTGGGCGCCGAACGGACCGCTTGCAGAAGAAGGCGCGAAGGCGCTCGGCGGACAATTCCCATCCATCCTTTGGGACGGGGCGCACAGCTATATGCGAGATGGCGAAACAGTCAGTGAGGAGGCTGTCGTGGTTATTCGCGGCAATACGGGGGAAACAAGTTTCCTCAATCTGGGCCTCACCAATGTGGGTCTTAACTTTATGGAGGCGCAACCAAGCCCGGAATTGCCGGGCGTGGATGTGGAAATCCCCGCCTATGACCCTGTTGTCCTGCCGCAGGATAGCTAAGACGTCGTGGGAGAGTTGTGAGGATGAGTCGCATGCGGTTTGTTTTATCGCTGTTGATATTACTGATGGGGGTGAGCGGACTCCCGCATCTCTCTTCTGCCGAAGGTGTGAATGATGCTGCGGTGTTCGCAGCCAAACCAGCGAAACTCTTATCCGCTTATCGTTTATTTGCCGATCCCGCGGTTATGACACCGAATGACGGTGTGGTGCCCTATGATCTCAACACGCCTCTGTTTACCGATTATGCAGTCAAGCGCCGTTTTGTTTATGTGCCGGACGGGGCGTCTGCAGAGTATCATGAAACTGAGGCGTTTGACTTTCCTGTGGGCACAGTTTTGGTGAAAAGCTTTGGCTATCCGGCGGATTTTTCTAAGCCCGATCAAGATATTCAGTTCATTGAAACCCGGCTCTTGATTCATCAGCAAGAGGGCTGGGTCGCGCTTCCTTATGTGTGGAACGACGACATGTCAGACGCCACGTTAAAGGTGGCGGGAAAGCGCGTCGATAAACAGATCGCGTTGGCGGATGGCACGGTGAAGTCCATCAGTTATGCTGTGCCGAACAAAAACCAATGCAAAGGCTGTCATGCGCTCGACGATGCAGTGATACCGCTTGGACCAAAAGCACGGCATCTCAATAAAGACTTTGCTTATCCATCGGGCATGGCCAATCAACTGCAGCATTGGTCTGACGCAGGGCTGCTGTCCGGTGCGCCGGATGCCGCATCTGCGCCCGCGATGGCGGTTTGGAATGATCCAACGTCCGGTTCGCTCGAAGAGCGTGCGCGGGCGTATCTTGATGTGAACTGTGGGCATTGTCATCGCCCGCGAGGGCCAGCCGATAATTCGGGACTGTTCTTGTCGGCCCTTGAAGAGGATCGCATCGCATTAGGCATTTGGAAGCGCCCTGTGGCGGCGGGACAAGGCACGGGCGGGCGTAATTTCGATATTGCTCCTGGTGATCCATCCGACTCGATACTTTTGTTCCGTATGGAGACCACAGAGCCTGGTGTGTTGATGCCGGAGCTCGGCCGGTCTTTGCAACATGACGAAGGTGTGGCTTTGATCGGTGCATGGATTGAAAGCCTGCCGGTGACCGATCAACCGCAATGGCAATGAGGCGTCGCGGTGAGCACTCTGCGTGATCAGAAGAAAGCAAAAACCCGTGAGGAGCTCATCCGCGTGGCGATGACGCTGTTCCTCAAAAATGGCTATGACGCGACGACCATTGATCAGATTGCCGGTGCGGCCGGTGTTGGGCGGCGGACATTTTTTCGCTACTTCGCGAGCAAAGATCTCTTGCTCTCGTCTTTTCAGGAAGGCTATGTGGATCAATTCCGCGATGCGTTCCGGCAGACCGATCCGGCGCGTAAACCGATCGACCGGTTCACGGATGCGTTCCGTGCAGTCGCGAAGAGTCTTATGGCCAGCCGTGATGAAATATTACTCATGCGGCAATTGGTGGAAAACTCACCCAGCTTAACGGCGCTTGATGTCGCTTTGGATCAAGAGATCCAAGCTGAAGTCGAAGTGATGTTAAGGGAATGCTTTGCAGACTCCACCATGCCGGAACTGGAGATCACCATATTCGCCGCCGCATTGTTTGCCGCCTATCAAGTCGCCTTTACGCAATGGATTGCGTCAAACGGAAAAGCGAACTTTGCTGATCTTGGACGTGCTGCGATTGCGGTTGTCGAAAAAGGCGCTTGGGCGCGTTATCTCGATGAATGAAAGGGTGTTTTAAAAAGAAAAGCCGCGATAAAACGCACCGCGGCTTTTGGCGTTTTTATGATCTCTTAAAATTAGAAGTTCGCAAGTACCTCAATCCCATATGTGCGTGGCGCCGCTGGGGTCCGGATGATGGACCCAAGAGCCCCATCTCGGAGGTCGAGTGCTTGGACGTAATAGAGTTCATCGCTGAGATTACGGCCCCAAAGCGCCACTTCAAAGCGGTCATTCGGGTCTGTCCAGCTCAAACGTGCATTAAAGAGGTGCGTTGCATCTTGCTTAAGGTCGTCATCATTAAATTCGGTGAAGTAATATTCATCTTTATAGATATGCTCCCCACGAATTGAGAAGGTTCCCGAATTCGCAGTCGGTATATCGTATTGCGCCACGAGTGAGCTCGACCATTCGGGTGTATTCACCAATTTATTGCCTGCAAGGTTTCGAATAGTCATGCGACCATCAGCATCAGCTAAAACACCAATTTCGCGCTTAAGAGTGTCTTTGGCAAAGAAATCTCCATATTCGGAATGGACATAACCAATTCCCCCTTGCAAAGTGAGATTTTCTGCAGGTGTCGCTATGAATTCAACTTCAAAACCGTAATCTTCTGAGTCGCCACCGTTAGCGGTAATTTCGTCGGCGCGGAGTGCTGTTCCACCTGCTGTGCGAACGGTCCGGACTTGTAGATCTTTGTGGTCGTAATAAAAGGCTTCTGTGTTGACCTGTAACTTGTTGTCGAACAGGGTTGCTTTGGCGCCAATTTGATACGCCCACACCTCTTCAGGATCAAATGCGGGATCATCGTTTTTGGCGTCAAAACCACCTGACTTAAAGCCTTTACTTGCCTTGGCATAAAGTAATAGGTCTTCATTGGGCGTGAAGTCGACAGAAACCATCGGTGTTAATGAGTTCCAACTATCACTTGGGTTGGCGGTAATCGGCAGTAATTGGTATGGGAAATCGCGTGTTGCTGGGTTGTTATCCCATGGTTCTCCTGAACATAAGAACGATACAAGGGTTGGGTCGTCAAATGTTGAAGGGTCCGAATCTGGATCAGAAATTGTATCTGGATTTAAGTCAGGGTCTGTGAGACCAGCGAATACAGATGCGAGCGCTTGATTATCTAAGCAAACACGTTCGAAATCCATCTTCTTTTTATCGTGGGTGTAACGTAGTCCACCTGTAATAGACCATTGATCGTTGAAACGATATGTAGCCTGCCCATAGGCAGCATAGCTCTCGGTTTCGACACTTGTATTTTGAATTTCTGCCCAGGCAGCATTGGTATCACCAGCCCCTAATCCCACGAGAGAAATAGGCGGGAGACCACTTGGCAGAAGCCCAGGAATTGAAAGTGCCGCAGTTATGAGGTCAAGATCAGGGTTAGAGATGTTGCGTGTGCCATCAAACTCTTCTTTGAAGTAATAAGCACCGATGGTCCAGTCTAATGTTTCATTATTCTGATTTTGTAGCCGGATCTCTTGGCTGAATTGAGATTGATCGCCTGAATTCGTACTGATAGCAAATGCGAAATTCGTTCCATCTGTATCTTCCAGAAGACTTGTTTCACGTTCACGATAAGAAGATATGGAAGTGAGAAGTAGATTGTCGCTCACATCCACGTTAAATGTGGCGGACAAGCCTTTTGTATCACGTGTTTGTTTAGAGCTTTGATCATGATTGACGTCGTATGGGTCACTTGGTGTCGTGTAGCTTTTCCCAAGTAGTCCAAATGTATCAGCCAAATCAAAAGGACCCAGCGCCCCATCTAAAACTGGTAGTAGATTATCGACACTTGGATCTAAGAGACTTGGAAGTGAGCCATCTGCAGGAATACGAAAAAGACTTGTGCCTGCTAATTCAGGTGGTAAACCTGGAGGCACAAATGGTGCGGCTCCAAATGTCCACAAACCGAGAGCTGTCGCTGACAGCGCCGCCACACCAGGGTCATTATCAAACCCTTGTACAGCTTGGTATGCAATGGGGGTCACATCAACTTTTGATGCATCGGCGCGTAGAACCATTTCCACACTATCGCTGAAGTCAACGACCACGGTAGCGCGGCCCGAGATCTCGCCTTTGTCCATGAGGTCATCGGTCGATGCGGTGCCAATTTGATCGATGTACCCACCGCCCTCTTTGTAATTGAGGGAGAGTCCGGCTTTGATGTTTTCATCAATAGGTCCAGAAACCCGGCCATTGACACCGATATAATCATAGCTGCCATAGTTTAGGCGTAGGCTTGTTTCAACTTCATCCCCAGGCATTTTGGTGATGTAATTGATGGCTCCGCCAATGGTGTTGCGGCCATAAAGGGTGCCTTGTGGGCCGCGCAAAATTTCTACCCGTTCCATATCGAAAAAGTCGACCAAGGCATCACTGCGGCCGATATAGACTTCATCGATATAGAAGCCGACCGAAATATCAGAGCTTGCATTCGGGCTCGACGTCCCCACACCGCGAATATAGAGCTCAGGGCTGGAAATGTTTGAATTGTTGGTCATAACCACATTGGGGGTGAACTTTGCGAGATCTTCAGCCGTGGCAATCCCTGATTTCACCAATTGATCGCTGTCGAACACCGCAATTGAGATGGATGTATCTTGCAGTGTGCTTTCGCGTTTTTGTGCGGTCACGACAATTTCATTGACAGCAGCCTGCGCGATACTGGCGAGGCCTAAACATGTGGTCAGCGCTGTTGTGGCAAGGACACGTGTGAGAAATGCCTTTGGCATGCGGTAATCCCCCTCAAGTTAAAGGCTAAGGTCTAAAGGCCTTAGCAACCGATGCAAAAATACAGGGGAGTAACTCTTCGTATTATTGAACGCCCCCCATTCAGGCAAAGTATAGATGACTCAGGGTCACTACTCAAGGTTCCGCTGTCTGGGCGTAAGTCTTTGAAAAAGCGAGAGAAAGCTCCTTATTCAGGGTGTCTTTAACGGGGTCTCGTCTTGCCGCCGAATGCTAAGCTTTTGAAATAAATAAAGAATATCGTTTCACCGCCAGAGAATTGCGCTTGCAGGAGGGTCTTTGACGCAGATGTGGGTAGATATGGAATGTGTAACAACTGTGCTCGAATTACCTCACCCGCCACTGAGGTGATCTTATGAGCAAAGCTAGCAGGTCGTTAGGCGTTTGACCGCAATTGTTTGCGCAGGAAGGCAAGTGCGCTGGACTCAATGCCTGGTGGCCGTCCGCGCGCAGCCCAGAGAAGCCACAAGGAGCCAATATAAAGTCCTGCCCCAACGAGAATTTGGATGACTAATGTCATCAGTGTATGTGTTGCGAGACCGGATTGTACTTGAGCGAGGCCAAAGCTCATCACGGCTGTCGCGATAAGCGGGCGCCAGGCAAGACGTGTGATGTCGCGCACGGTTGTCAGCCCTGTTGCGATGGCGCTGCAGAGAATGACAGCCAGCAGCCCCAGCATCCAAAATGTGCGCACTGGCGCAATACCGGTGATGCCGATTATCATGGCCGTTATGATCAGTGCTGCTATTAGCGTCACCATGTAAACCACATAACAGGTTGCGTAGACTTTGAGCTTTTCACTCACGACAAAAAAAGATTGTGTGCTGATCGTGATGGCGGAGAAGGCGCCATAAAGGGCGAGCCATTCGAAGAACGGAATGGCAGGCAGCCATTGTGCGCCTAACACCACAGTCACAAAGTCAGTGCTGACAAAGTGAAGGCCAACTCCCAGGGCCAGACACACAGTGACAACAGCAGCGAGGCTTTGTGCAAAACTTTCCCGCATTTTTTGTTGATCGTGGGCAATATGCGCCAGTGTTGGAATCAGCGCCCGATCCAATGGCATGGTGATTTCGCGTGTTGGCATGGTCGCAATGTCCGAGGCCATATAATAATGGCCAAGTGTCAAAGGAGACGTGATGCGCCCAACGACCAGTTCATCGGCCTTATCGCCCGCAAAACGCACCGTATCAAGCAAAGCATACCATTTCGAAAAGGAGATGATGTCACTTATTCCTTGCAGGCGGAACTTTGGACGAAACGCAGACATGCGATAACTCAACCCGACAGCCGCGAGAGCGGCCAGCGGCATGACCAATGCAAGGGCGAGGTAATTGCGCAATGTGAAAGCAAGGGTCAGGCCAATGGCAATCGTCATCACTTGCCGGGTTATCCAGTAACGAAACTCTGTACGGAAATGAAAATCACGGCGGAATTCAACCTGACCGATATTTTCAAATCCTTGAATGGCCGGTCTGAGACCGGCAATAAAACACACAGTGTAAAGACGCGGTTCATCGAAGAAGGCGACAAGTAAGGGCGTGAGTGCAAAGATAATGAGTGTTGCGAGTCCGCCCGCCAGAATCTGCGCCGTCCATGCGGTGTGATACTCCTCTTCGGACCGGCCTGCTTTGCGTAGAAGGCTGTGATCAAAATTACCGTCGGTAATGGTGGTGATCAGTCCGATTAAGATCATGGCCATGGCAATAAGGCCAAAATCTTCTGGCGCCAGAATCCGCGCTAGGATAATGACATTGAAAAAGCCCAGGACTTTCATCGACCATCGTAGAAAGACCATCCACAGCGCCCCTTTGGCCATATGGTCTGAAATGTCGCCAGACTCGTCTTGTTTTTGTGGTGTCATTTTCTACTAACCAAGGCCAGAAATATGGTGCTCGCCGTATATTTATAGTTATGAAATGGTTAACATTTGCTGATATAGACTGCACATCTGTCAGAGAGGGGTAGACCTTTGAGGAATCATGACTTTTTGTCCATTGGCTTTGACTCTTTCTTGATACATTTATGATGAATCACTCCTGAGACACCCGCTCAACGTATCGATGGATTTTCGCGTAACCCATGTCCAGTCAAGGCCACAAGCTTCTCTTTATTTCAGATAATTTTCCCCCCGTTATTGGTGGTTCGGCCGTGGTATATGATCAGCTTTGCCGCTACAACAGTGATTTGGTCGTCGCGCTCACGTCTGAGGTGACGTATCAGAATAAGGTGAAGTC
>JANQLI010000319.1 GCA_028280675.1 Alphaproteobacteria bacterium | reverse complement strand
GCCTACCACGACACCCCAGGCGGACACATTCGCATCTTCAAAGCCTCGACTTTACGTGACGTCATGCGCGCAACAGGCTTTCAGTATCATCGCCAACATTGGGCCCATGCCCTGCATGCACCATATTGGTGGCTGAAATGCCTTGTCTGGAAACGACAAGAGTCATCCTTGCTGGTAAAGCACTATCATCGTTTTCTGGTCTGGGACCTGATGAAGAAACCACGTCTGACACATTATCTTGAGAAATGCCTCAATCCCGTCCTCGGGAAAAGTGTGGTGCTCTATTTTTCAAAGCCAGAGGCGTCATGACAGCCATAACAATACATAACGCCGCTCTCACCCGTATTCGTGACATTCAAAGGCAGGATGGCGCTATTCCCTGGATGGAAGGCGGTCCTTTAGACCCCTGGAATCATGTCGAGGCCGCCATGGCTCTCTCTGCCGGTGGCGACATTGTTGCGGCAGAGCGCGCCTATCGCTTCTTAGCAGAGACGCAATGTTTGGATGGGTCTTGGTCTGGCGATTATGGCAATGCCGTGCCGATGGCGGATTATGTGCACCTTAGCCGTGAAAACGCCCCGCAAATCCGCGATACCAATTTCACGGCATATTGCGCCACTGGCATTTGGCATCATTACCTTGTGACAAACGAGATACGTGTCTTGCGTGACTACTGGCCCATGGTGCGGCGCGCGATCACCCATGTTCTTTCATTACAGCAACCCGGTGGGGAGATTCTCTGGTGCGCAGAAGCCATGCCGCCACAACACGGGGACGCCTTATACAGCGGCTGTGCCTCGATTTATAAAAGCCTCGCATGCGCCATTGCGATAGGAAACACTCTCGGTCACGATACAGACCAGTGGGCAGAGGCACAACAGCGCTTAGGTCTTGCCCTCCATCAAGGCATACTGTCTTTTCAGCGCACACTGCAAAACCCGCAATCCTTTTCAATGGACTGGTACTACCCTGTTCTAACGGGACTGATCACTGGTGAGGACGCACGCGCACATCTCGCAAACGCTTGGGATCGTTTTGTTGTTGAAGGCATGGGCTGCCGCTGTGTCGCGGATCAGCCATGGGTCACAGTCGCAGAATCCTGCGAGCTCGCGTTATCGCTGATCAGCATTGGCGAAAACGAGACCGCGCAAGAGATCCTATCATGGCAAGAACAATGGCGAGATCAAGATGGCGCCTATTGGATGGGATACCAGTTCGAGGAAGAGATTATCTGGCCCGAAGAACGTCCAGCTTGGACGTCAGCCGCCTACCTTCTTGCGCAAGATGCGCTCATGCCCACAAGCGCGACAGCACGTCTCTTCCAGCATGACACGGACATCACTGTAACATACCACAAAGCGGCGTTAGCCACGGCGTAAGATACGCAAGCTTTTAACCGCAGCCAAATCCTCAAACACACCGGACGCCACTGCCTTCAAATAAACCTCATAAGGCGGGCGGCCACCGTCCTTCGGGTCGGGGAACACATCATGGATGGCGAGAAGTCCCCCTGGCATCACATGTGGTGACCAGAGATCATAATCTGCAAAGGCCGCGTCATGGGTGTGACCGCCGTCAATGAAGAGCAGCGCGAGAGGCGTCGCCCACAATCGTCCCACCTGTTCGGACCGGCCAACAATCGGGATCACTGTTTCCTCTAATGCCGCTTGACGTATTGTCTCACGAAAGAAAGGCAGCGTGTCCATGGCATCCGCCTTATGATCCCAAAGATCAGGATCGTGATAGCCCCATCCAGGCTGATTTTCTTCGGACCCGCGGTGATGATCGACGGAAAAGAGCGTACTGCCTTTTTCCTGGCAAGCGCGCCCAAGATAAACCGCGGACTTTCCGCAATAGCCACCAATCTCAAGGCACGGGCCGAGAGGCGCCGCCGAACGGGCCGCATGATAGAGCGCTGCGCCTTCGTCCGGGTCCAGAAACCCTTTTACGGCATCAATCTCAATCGGCAGTGAGAGCATTCACCCCCCTTTGGCTCAAATTAAATGTTTGTTCAAAGACATTACCGCGCCCTTAACACCAGAGTTATCCGCATCAACGAAAATGAAAGACTTCATGGCCCATAATGAACCATATGATCGTGTGACGAGAATAGTATCTCAGCATCGTGGGGACAGAATGACAACGGATTTTGAACCAACAGCAGAAGCCTTCGAAGAAATTTATCAAGCCGTCGCTGAAACACCGCGCGGCAGATGGTTCTTGGACGAACTGGCAAAACGCCAAGAGGCAGCCAACACCGCGCAAGTGCTCGCAGCTATTCAAACGTTACAAAACAGTATTGAACAACGCATTCCCGAGCCGCATCTTCTGCAAGCGCGGATTGAATCGGCATTGACATCCGCGCCACCCGCAGATGAAAGCGCCAACGTGAGCAGCGTGCCTGCAAGCGTTCATCCTCATCTCAACGACAGCGATTTCGCAGAAGGCGAAAGACTGCTGCAAGACATCAAACAATTGCTTGAAGAAGATGTCTCACAAGACGACGTGTCCGAGCCGATAAGCGAATTGCAGCGGCGTTTTGCGTAAGACATCTACAACGACTGTCATATTACATAAAACGGGCACCATAGTGAGGCACCTTTCACGCTATGTATGTGCAGTGGAAAATCTTAGATTTCTTGCGTCACCGTTTTCAGTTCCGATGACAGTTCGCTAATTAATTCGACCTGAACGATAAACGACGCCAGTTTCTCATTGAGCTTTGACGTATCCGTTTCAGGATATTTCTGCTGAAACGCTTCTTTCGCTGTAGCGAACGTCGCCACTTGTAAACGCGCGCTGTCAAGCGAGTCCTCAACAATATTGCGATCTGCCCGGGCGAGAGCAATCCCCTCGACGATAGAACTGGAGGATGTCGTTGACGGTCCGCGCGCAACGTCAAACCCCTTGACGCGATAGGTATCCACAACAACCTCGGTGACTTGCACCATGGCTTTGGCTTGCGCCGTTTTCGCTTGAATATCGCGGATCATGGCGTCCAACTGCGCCGTCGCAGTGCTGTAGTTTTGTGCGGTTTGGGCAATATAGACTTCCGCCGTGTAAGCCGCAGAATCGGTATCTGGGATCAGGCCTGGACCGGCTTCCTCATCTTTGCCACTGAGCAGTAAACCAGCGAGTTCGCCCATAAAGCTGCTCTCTTTCACGCCTTCCCAGGCCGTGCGAGAGAGCTTGGCGGCGCGCAAGCGCAGCTCTTGCTGTGTACTTGAGAGGCCTTCAGACGTCGCCTCACCGACCATGTTGATCGTCCCACATGCGGTGAGACTAGAAAATGCAGCCGCGATCAATGCGCCACGAAAAAATGGCCGTAAACTAAGGAAAAACCCACGTAACAAGGCCTGTTACTCCTCTACTCGACTTGTCTGAAATCCGCCCCAAAAATACCCGATTTCCTAAATTCCCCAGAGAATGTGAGACAAGTGGTTGTCCATACTCTCTTATCTAAGGGCATCTTAGCAAAATTCCAGCCATATGAAAACAACTGCGACAATAATGACCAACATTTCTTGCAGAATTGCTGACCTTCGATGGCAAATTCAAAGCAAATTGTTCTCGGTTTTGAGACAGATACTCCTCATATTCTCGCAAAAAGGGCAGAGATAGTTTTATGCACTTCCTAGCGTGAGGTAATACAGCACCCCTCCCACACTGATGGGCGCGACATAACGCAAGAGAATCCGCCACAGTTGGAAGGCGAACCCGTCGGAGAGACCCAGTTCTTCGCGCGTCACATTGCGGGAAACGCGCCAGCCAACAAAGAGGGCGACAAGAACCCCGCCGAGCGGCATGAGAATATTTGCCGTCAGATAATCAAGGAGATCGAAAATCGTCATGGCGGCAAAAGTCTCATAGGCCCCGAGCAGGAAGACATCATTCCATTCATTGAGCGACAGCACATTGGCGATCCCGATGAGCCAAATCAGCGATCCCGTCGCAATGGCAATATTGCGGCGGCTCCAGCCAAGATGCTCTTCGGCCCAGGCCACCGAAATCTCAAGCAGCGCGATTGATGATGTGAGAGCGGCAAAAAGAGCGAGCAAAAAGAAGGCCGTGCCATAAAGAGAGCCAAACGGCATTTGCCCGAAAGCAACCGGCAAGGTTTGAAAGATCAGCCCTGGTCCCGTTGCGGGGTCGAGGCCAATCGCAAACACAATAGGAAAGATCGCCAAGCCCGCCAGGATAGCGACAAAAGAATCCGCGACACAGATAACACTTGAGGCAAAAGGGATTCGTGTCGCTGAGGTTAAATAACCGCCATAGGTGATCATAATGGCTGACCCGACACCGATAGAGAAAAAGGCTTGACCGAGTGCATCCATCACAACAGGCGCCGAAATCTTCGAAAAATCAACGGCGAAGAGAAAGGCCAGCGTTTGTCCGATATCGCCGGTTGAGATAGAAAAGATCACCACACCAACAAGCATCAGAAAAAAAAGCGGCATCAATATATTGACGGCCTTTTCAATGCCTTTATTCACCCCTTGCGCGACAATAAAAATTGTCAATGCCATAAAGACCCCATGGCAAAAGGTCATGAGAAGCGGATTCCCCAAGAGATCGCCAAAGCGTCCCTGACTGGCGTCAAGCGAGATAGCATCGAAGGAGCCAATCGCCGCAATGGGGATATAAGCGATAATCCATCCGCCGATCACACTATAAAAAGTCAGTATAAGGAAGGAGGCGATCATGCCGACCCAGCCAACAACAGCCCACAGGCTGGAGCGTCCATTCTCCTCGGCCACTTTGCGGCAAGACCCCACCGCACTCATACCGCCGCGCCGTCCAATGATGAGCTCCGCCATCAGAATAGGCAAAGCGACCGCCACCACACATAGAATATATATCAAGACAAATGCGCCGCCGCCATTTTCTCCAGCCGTGGTCGGAAAACGCCAGAAATTGCCAAGCCCCACAGCAGATCCCACAGCCGCCATGATAAATGTGAGCCGTGACGACCAATGTGCGTGCATCTCTTGTGGCTGCATATTCCTCTCCCCTTCATGTCCTGCGGTGGACATCTGTCAGGGGCGAGTGTACCGGGCGAGATGGTGACTCGTCTAGTGTGCAAAGACGCCGAGCGTCTTACCAAATTGAGATTGAGCTGCGCGGCAAATCAACACCGCGATGAATATGCACATTCATCAACAAACCAAACGCGAAGAGCAAGGTAATCATCGCCGTTCCGCCATAAGAGACGAGAGGAAGCGGCACGCCAACAACAGGCACAAGACCCATAACCATGGCAACGTTGATAAAGACATAAAGCGCGAATGTCACACCGACACCCATGGCAACCAGGCGGCCGAATTGATTACGGCATTCCAAGGCGAAGAATAAGCAATACCCCAACACAAGAAGGTAGAGGATTAAGAGGAAGGCCGCCCCAACCAAGCCTAATTCTTCACCGAGCATGGTGAAAATAAAGTCGGTCTGCTTTTCCGGCAAAAAGTCGAGCTGCGCTTGACTGCCTTGTAAAAATCCTTTGCCAAACAACCCGCCCGACCCCAATGCAATTTTCGATTGGATAATATTATAGCCCGCGCCAAGCGGGTCACGGCTGGGATCAAGAAAGGTGAAAATGCGCGCCTTTTGATAGGGCAACAGAAAATTCCACCCGACCGGTATGGCGGACACCGCGACAACAATGCCCGCAGTCATAATTTTCCAGTTCAACCCCGCAAGCACCAAAAGCGCAATTCCGCCAGCCACAAGAAGCACGGCCGTTCCCAAGTCCGGTTGCTGGAGCACTAAGCCCGCAGGAATAAAAATGATCAGCAACGCCGGGATCAGATAAATCACCCGCGAGACTTGATCCAATGTCAGACCGTGGAAATAGCGGGCCAGGGTCAACACCATGGCAATTTTCATCACTTCAGAGGGCTGCAGACGGAAAGGACCAAGGTCAATCCAACGCTGTGCGCCCATGCCCGTGCTGCCGACAAACTCGACCCCGATTAACAAGAGCAGCGCCAGCGCATAAGCCGGATAAGCAAGACTCATCCACACGCGAATATCGATCAAGGCCACAACAAAAAGCACAACCATACCAATCGCAAAACGGATCATCTGGTTGCTCGCCCAAGGATCAAGTTCTCCACCCGCCACGGAATACAGCATAGCGAAGCCGATCCCTGCGATCACACAGATAAGAAGGATGAGGCCCCAATTAATTTCAAAAAACTTTTCCGTCAGGCGTAATTCGCGCCCACCCGATCCCATGACTTCCAGAAAAGACATGCCTAGCCCTCCTCGGTCGCCGGGGACGGCGCTTTCATTGTTTGCGCCACAGGACCGATCGCACGGCGCTTGGACGGGTCCTTAATCAGCGTTTTATGCATAATATCACGGGCAATCGGCGCGGCTGCCTTAGACCCGCCGCCGCCATGCTCGACAAAAACCGAAATCGCATAACGCGGATTATCCACGGGCGCAAAAGCGACAAACAAGGCGTGGTCACGGCGCTCCCACGGCAGGTCTTCATTTTTGATAATGCCTGCCGCACGTTCGGCGGCTGTGATCCGGCGCACCTGAGACGTGCCGGTTTTCCCGGCGAGCTCCATGCCCTTTTCCCAGATCCGGCTTCCGTAAGCCGTCCCCCCTGCGCGATTGCTGACGGCATTCATGCCATCAAGGATCACTTGGAGCTGGCTTTGATCAAATCCCATGCTGGGCGGCGCCACAATATCCATGGCTTCGCTGCCGACAGCGCGAATCAGCCGCGGCTCAACCGCTTTACCGCCATTGGCGAGCCGCGCCGTCATCACAGCAAGCTGCAAGGGATTGGCCAGCATAAAGCCTTGGCCAATAGCCGCGATCAGGGTTTCACCTTGTTGCCAGGGCTCCCCTATATTGGCGATCTTCCACCCGCGGCTGGGCACCACGCCCGATTTCTCCCCAGGTAAACCAAAATCAAAAACTTGCCCAAGGCCGAAGCGATTGCAAATGCTCTGTATGCGGTCAATCCCAAGACGCTGCGCCAATTCATAGAAATAGACATCGCACGACTCTTTAATGGCGGTGCGCATATTCACCGGTCCATGGTCCTTCCAGCAATGGAAATCATGATTGCCAAGGCGTGTCACGCCGCCGCAATAAACCGATTCCCAAGGCGACATCACGCCCGCTTCCAATGCCGCCAGCGCCATAATGGTTTTGACCGTTGACCCCGGCGGATATTGCCCTTTGATCGCTTTGTTCAGCAATGGTTTATATTTGTTGTTCCGTAATCCGTCCCATGTGTCTTGCGAGAGACCCAAATTAAAGTCATTGGGATCAAATCCGGGCACAGAGGCAAGAGCCAGAAGATCGCCGGTGTGAATATCCATCACCACCGCAGCGCCGCTTTCGCCTTCCATGCGCTTCATGGCATAGGATTGCAGTTCCATATCCAGGGTCAGAATGACGTCTTTGCCAGGCGTGCTATCTTCGCGTTTCAGTTCGCGGATGACACGGCCATAGGCATTGACTTCCACTTGCCGATTGCCCGATTGCCCGCGCAATTCCGCTTCAATGAAGCGCTCAACGCCATCTTTGCCGATCCGCATGCCCGGCAAACTGAGGATTTCATCTTCATCAATTTCGCTTTCATTCGGCGCCGCCACATACCCGACGATATGAGAAAGATCACTGTCGAAGGGATAATCACGTGTGACCCCGGCTTCAGGGGTAATACCGCCGAGATCGGGCGTGCGGATATTTACTTTGGCGAAGTCTTCCCACTCAAGGTTTTCCATGACTGTGACAGCAGAAAAACGGCGGCTCCGTTTTGCCGCTTTGAGAACCCTTTCCCGGCGCCCGTCACTGACCTCAATCACCTCGCCAAGGTTATCGAGGGCCTGCTCAATATCCTGTGTTTGACCCGGCACAAGAACCAGCCGGAAGTTACTTTGATTGGACGCGAGCTCCGTTCCGAAGCGATCGTAAATACGGCCACGCACAGGCGCGAGTTTTTCAAGCCGGACCGAATTTTTGTCGGCAAGGCCTTTATAGGTTTCTTCTTCAAGGACCTGAATATAATAGAGACGGCCGAAAAGCGTCCCCATCACACCAAGGCCGCCCACGGACATCATCGCGGCGCGGCGGTTAAACATTTTATAGCGATCGTTGTCTTTAATATCCATGATCAGCTACACACTCAGATTACACAACACTCAAAAACCGGCGCTGCACCCAACCAAAGAATTTACCCATAAAGGGGTACAATGCAAATGACAGCGCCGTTTGACCGATAATCGGCCAGAGCGACATCACATTTGCGTAGTATAGGCTGACGATACCCCACATGATCAAATTGACCAAGATGGCCACAATGCCAAAGGCAAACCAAATCGCCAAAAAGGCTTTGCCAATGAAAAACAGTCTTTGCGACACAATCATTCCATAAGCACAAAGATAGATAAAGCTCCATAACCCTAAAGGACCGCCGGACAGAAGGTCCTGATAAAGCCCCGTGAAGAAAACGGCATAGGGCGGCATCAAGTCAGGCCGGTATAGCGCCCAATAAAACACCGCCATGAGAGCGAAAGCAGGGGCAATGATAATGCCAGAGACAAGGCCGAACGGCAGCATTGATAAAATCACACAGAAGAGCGCGACAATAAACGGCAGTGTGCGCTCAAAGATCTTCCGCAGGCGATGCGCAACATTGGTCTCTGTGGAAATCATACTCATGCTTACTGCGCTCCCGCAGTTGCATCTGAGTTCAAGAGTCCCACTTGCTCGCCATCTGTTTCTTCAGCGCCTTCCTCATCCACATCATTCGGAAATTCAAACTCAAGAAGGCGGACATGATCAACACGGGATTCCTCTGAATACGGATCAACACGCAGCAAACCGCTTTCATCACGCACAACGATTCCCACGGGCAGCCCTGGCGGAAGCAACCCGCCATGTCCTGATGTCACCACGCGTTTTCCAGGGGTAAGCACATCATCTTCACCAAGAAATTCAATCAGCGGCAGGGGCGAGTTATCTCCGACCATCACAGCCTTGTAGTAACTGTCCTCAAAAACGATAGGCACACGCGAGTTCAAATCGCTGATCAGTAAAACGCGCGAGGAATGTTCACCAACAGCAACCACATGCCCGACAAGGCCTTGCGTATCAATCACCGCTTGTCCTTTGGCGGCGCGATCCACTTCACCGGCATTGACAATAAAAGCATGCACAAAAGGGCCGCCGGAATCGCCGATCACACGGGCTGTGATATAGCCGATACCTGGGCCTGCTTGGACATTGAGCAAAGCTTCCAACCGCTCATTTGTTTGCTGCAGCTCCAACGCCACCGCCTGCCATTCCAGCAAGCGCGCATTTTCATCGCGCAAGCGGCGGTTTTCTTCATAAACGTTGAGAAAATCATCCATGCCGCTGAACCATTGCCGCATCATCCCGACGGGCGTTGATAACAGCTCAAGAATGGGGGCCGTTGCTTCTTGAACTTTTTCGCGGGCTTCATCGAACACATACGCTTCCGCGCGGCCGAGCAAAAGCAGCGCGCAAGACAAGCCAATCATGAGAACCATGGAAAGCCGGTAGGAAATCATCCGGAACGGCAGAGTGATGCGTTCAACCTGACCAAAACGATCCGACACGTGTCGCGTTTCCTACTCTTTTACTTACCCAGACAACCATGCCCTGCGGACATGATCTCTCCCATCACCTTTTCAAAGGTCTTCAGGGATTATAATCAGGCCTGAAGCGCAGTAAAGTTTTCCGCGAGGCCGTTGCCTAAACGCCTAGTAAACCTCTGAGAACACCTGATTCCAGCCACGCGATTTCATGTGCTCAAGGGCCTGACCCGTTCCCAAAGCCACACAAGAGAGCGCATCGTCCGCAATGCTGACCGGGAGACCGGTTTCATCGCGCAGCACCTGATCCAAATTGCTGAGAAGCGCCCCGCCGCCTGTCAGCACAATGCCCTTATCGACAATATCGGCGGCAAGCTCTGGCGGCGTGGCCTCAAGAGCCACTTTGACGGCCTCAACAATGGCGCCGACCGGCTCGGCCAAGCTTTCCGCGATTTGACGCTGCCCAATGGTGACCTCTTTTGGCACACCATTCATCAAATCGCGGCCTTTAATATCGATCGCAATGCCATTGCCATCGATCGGCACGGCGGCAGAGCCAACTTCTTTTTTAATACGCTCAGCGCTCGCTTCACCGATCAGCAAATTATGCATACGGCGAATATAGGCAATAATGGCTTCATCCATTTTGTCCCCGCCGACGCGGACAGACCGCGAATACACAACACCGCCAAGCGAAAGCACCGCCACCTCGGTCGTCCCGCCGCCAATATCAACCACCATGGAGGCGGTCGGTTCTTGCACAGGCAGACCGGCGCCAATGGCAGCCGCCATAGGCTCTTCAATCAAGCGCACCCGGCGCGCGCCAGCCGATAAAGCCGATTCTTGAATCGCGCGGCGCTCTACAGCCGATGCGCCAGAGG
>JANQLI010000283.1 GCA_028280675.1 Alphaproteobacteria bacterium | reverse complement strand
GGGGGTGATGGCCTTGGGGCCCCGCGATATGCGGCCAAAGCATGAGAAAACACGGCGGCGTTTGGTGTGGCCGAATGGCGCGACGGCCAGTTACTTTTCATCGGAAGACCCCGATGGCTTGCGCGGACCGCAATTTTTTGGTGCGTGGGCGGATGAATTTTGTAAGTGGCGGTATATCACAGAGACATGGGATAATTTGCAGTTTGCTTTACGTCTTGGCGATTGCCCACGGCAAGTGGTGACCACAACCCCGCGGCCGATCCCAGAATTAAAAAAACTGATGGCGCAGGATAACGCCGTTGTCACAAAAGCCTCGACCTATGCTAATCAGGCCAATCTCGCAGGCAGCTTTTTAAAAGACATTATCCGGCGCTATGAAGGGACGCGTCTGGGGCGTCAGGAATTGAACGCCGAGATTTTGGAAGAGACCAGAGACGCCCTGTGGCGTTGGCGTGATGTGGATGATCACCGCGTGCGCATCGCACCTGATTTAGCGCGCGTGATTGTGGCCGTCGATCCGCCGGTCTCGTCAGGTAAAAAGGCCGATGAGTGCGGCATCATCGTCGCTGGTGTGAGCCGCGATCGGCATGGTTATGTGCTGGGCGATTACTCGCTGCAAGGCTTGGCGCCAAAAGTTTGGGCGGACGCGGCGATCAACGCCTATCACGCGCATCATGCGGACCGGTTGATTGCCGAAGTCAATCAAGGCGGCGACATGGTGCGTACGATCATCGCACAACGTGATCCCAATGTCGCCTTTCTGCCGGTCCATGCCAGCCGCGGCAAAGTCACACGGGCCGAACCAGTGGCGGCGCTGTATGAGCAAGGCCGGGTGCATCATGTTGGCGGCTTTTCGCAACTGGAAGACCAAATGTGCAGTTTCTCACCCCTGTGGACGCGGAAACACCGCAGTCCGGACCGTGTGGACGCCCTCGTCTGGGCGCTGACCGCGTTGATGCTGCAAGGCGAAGCGGGCGCGCCAATGATGCGAAGGGTTTAGGGACCTTCTGATGTCATCCCGTGGTTTAACCACAGGATCCATAACAACAATAGATGAAATATGAGAACTTCAATGGATCCCGCGATCAAGTCGCGGGATGACAATGGACCTTTATAAAATGACTATTATTGGAAAACTCAAAACATACCTGTCAGCACCTTATACCAAAGCCAGCAAGGCAGGGGCGTTCGTGTCGTTACATAGTCAAGGGCGGCCGGTGTGGACACCGCGCGATTATGCGTCCTTCGCTAAAGAGGGCTATGCGGAGAATGCAGTTGTGTTCCGCTGTGTACGGATGATCGCCGAAGCGGCGGCGTCTGTGCCGTGGCGGCTTTTTGAAAAAGACCGCAAGCTTGATACGCACCCTTTGCTTGATCTCTTAGGCAAGCCCAATCCCCATCAAGGGGCGGCGTCCTGGCTTGAAGACCTTTATGCGTATTTGCATGTGGCGGGGAACGCTTATGTGGAGGCGGTTGAGGCCCGTGGCAGCGTGCGCGAGCTTTACACTTTGCGCCCGGACCGCATGAAAGTGGTGCCCGGCCCCCATGGCTGGCCACAAGGGTTTGAGTATCATGTGGATGGGCGCACCGTCATCTTTGAACCGCAAGGGGCGGATGGCTTTATGCCGGTGCTGCATCTGAAGATGTTTCACCCCGCCCATGATCATTACGGGATGAGTCCCATTGAGGCGGCAAGTTATGCAATTGATACGCACACATCGGCGAGCGGGTGGAACAAGGCGCTTTTGGATAACGCTGCGCAGCCGAGCGGCGCATTGGTCTATACCGGATATGACGGCGCGCGCAATCTAACAGAAGAGCAGTTTGATCGTCTGAAAAACGAACTCGAAGATTCGTATCAAGGGTCAAAGAATGCGGGGCGGCCGTTGCTTCTCGAAGGCGGACTTGAATGGCGGCAAATGAGTTTGAGCCCCACCGATATGGATTTCATCAATGCGAAACACGTGGCGGCTCGGGAGATTGCCCTCGCATTCGGTGTGCCGCCCATGTTGCTCGGGATTCCCGGCGATAACACTTATGCTAATTACCGCGAAGCGCAGCTTGCCTTTTGGCGGCAAACCATTCTTCCCTTGGTGGGGAAAACAGCAAAAGCATTGACCACTTGGCTCGTTCCGCGTTTTGGCGGCGATGTGCGTTTAAGCTATGACATTGATCAGGTCACAGCTTTGTCTCTTGAGCGCGAACTGCAATGGCGGCGGTTAAATGACGCCACGTTTCTAAGCGTCAATGAAAAGCGCGCGCAACTTGGCCTCCCGCCCGTGGACGGCGGGGATAAGATCACAAACATGCATCAATAACCATTAGGACCTCTCAGTGACCAATGCACACGACGATGCGCGCTGGCATCTTGACCGGCGCGTGCCTTTGGCGATTATCTTTGCCATTGTGACGCAAACAGGCGCGGCCTTGCTGTGGGCCGGGGCGGCGAATGAACGGCTTGCCCATCTCGAAATGCAAATGGATATGTTTAACCGCATGACCGAACGCACGACACGCCTGGAGGTGCAGGTGAATTATATGCGGGCGTCTCTTGATCGCATTGAACGGAAATTAGACCGCACGATCGATCCGCCACCAGATTCCAAAAACTAACGCGCCGTTCTGCCGCCTTTGGGCGGTTTTTTTTATGTCTCTTTGCAAAAGGAGGACACATCAGTGTTCACCACCAAATTGACGCGGCCGCCTTTTACCAAGGCGGTCGATCATGACATCACGCTACTGTCAGACGAAGGATTATTTGAAGGTTACGCGGCGATCTTTCACGAAGAGGATTTATCGCATGATGTCATCGCGCCGGGCGCTTTCGCAGAAACCTTGCGCGCGAAAAGACCCAGCGATATTCGCATGCTTTATCAGCATAACCCCAATGAACCGATTGGCGTGTGGCAAGAGCTTTATGAAGATCATATCGGTTTGTTCGCCCGTGGCCGTTTGCTTTTAGACGTGGCGCGGGGGCGCGAAGCCGCCGCCATGATGAAGGCGGGGGCCATTGATGGTCTGTCGATTGGTTTTCATACCGTGAAGGGACACACCGACCCGCATTCGGGTGTGCGCATGCTTTACGACATTGACCTCTGGGAAATCTCCATTGTGACGTTTCCCGTGCATCCTCATGCGCGCGTGGACACGATTAAGAATGACCGTGGGTTGCTCACGACCATCCAAAATGCGGCGCACGTCTTACGGCGCAGTGTGTGATGGCTTGCGTTTCTTTCTCCCAAATGGGTCTCGGCCCAGATCTGATCCTTGAAAGGAGGACATATTAATGTATCGAAAAATGGAAAACGGGTCAGACGGACCCGCAAACACACAGTTACGTGAGGCGTTTCATACCTTCCTGTCGGCCTTTGAGCAGTTCAAACAAGCCAATGACGACCGCCTCAGCCAAATTGAAGGCAAGATGGCGGCGGATGTGTTGACCGCGCAAAAGGTGGATCGCATTAATGCGGCGCTTGCCCAACACCAAAGCGCCATTGATGAGATGGTGCTGTCCGCCAAGCGTCCGCATTTAGGCACGGCGGGTGTCAAAGCGCTGGATACGCACAGCTTGCAACACAAAGCGGCCTGGGACGCTTATGCCCGCAAAGGCGATGCGTCGCAATTGCATACTTTTGAAAGCAAATCTTTATCCGCCGGGTCCGATCCCGATGGCGGTTATTTGGTGCCGAAAGAAACAGAAAAGACCATTGACCGGGTGCTCAGTGAAGCCTCGCCCATTCGCAGTATCGCCACAGTGCGGCAGGTGAGCTCCACCACGTTCAAGAAACCGATCACCACGACCGGCGCCGCCAGCGGATGGGTCGGTGAAACGGCCAGCCGGACGGAGACCAATGGCGCCCATCGAGTATCGCCGTATTCACCATATTCTGGTGGTACTGTGTACATACAAACTTTGAAACCTAACGTATAA
>JANQLI010000280.1 GCA_028280675.1 Alphaproteobacteria bacterium | reverse complement strand
GAACTTGATTTCTCCGCTGTAGGTCTTGAATGCCCGGTAGGTCTTTCCGTCTGAGAACCCGACAGTGCCGATCATTTCGCCGTTGTCGGTGTTAGGGGTGAAGCTGGTTACCTGCATTGATCTGGCCTTTCTGATCTTTACCTTGCACACATCCTTGCACACTATAAAAAGAAGGTCAACAAGAAAATTGACCTGTGCAAAGAAGTGTGCAATATTCTTTTCAAATCAGTCGCGGGTAATTCATCTCACGGGCGCCGATCTAACGCATGACACTAAATCGCAAGTGGACGCCAGGGCCGCCGCGCAAGCTGTCTCCGGCACAGGAGGCGCAGGTGAGGCGGTGGCACGATCAGGGATACAATGCCCCGCAAATACAGGCGATGCTGCTGGACAAGCACGACAAGGCCGTGAGCGTGCGTTTGATCAAGCTGACGTATAAGCGAAACGGATAGATGGAGGGGTCTTGAGATGGTGTGCCCGAATTGCGGACATGAAGCCAGTCAGGCCAGAGTTGTTTACGTGGAAACCGGGTCGGCTGGGTGCGGCGGGGCGCTTAACGCGGACGGCACGCCTTATGTGGCGCCGCCGAAGCCGTGGTGGAAATTTTGGTGATCAAGGATGGAGCCAATTGAGATGGCATTGAAAGACCTTGTTATTGACAGAGATGAGCGCAAAGCGATGGAAATCGTAAAGCCTGTTTGGCATCAGCTTTGGCCACGGGATGCGCAAAATTTAATGAACGAGATCGTGACCGCCTTGCGCGCTGCGCGAAACGGATAGATGGAGAGGTCATTGTCCGACACGATCGAGCATATGAAAAAGGTGACGCGAGTGGAGATTGTTGACCATCGCGAAGGCAGCAAGACGTATGGCCGAGCGTTCGCTGCAAAGCATGTCGAAAAGGTGCTCGTGTCGGTTCAGGATGACGGGCGGACGCTCAAGGTGTTCGTGTGTGATAAATAGGAGACTACTGCGTAAACATCTGAGGGGGTGCCGCCGTCTGAATGCGCGGGGCTGGGTTGTCTTTTTCCCAATTACGCGCATGCTCTTGAACATGGCGCCGGACGATAAAAAGAGACGCGGCCGGGCTAACGCTTTTCAAGCTCGTGATATAGGCGTTCATACTCTGCCGAAACATTTGAGCATCAACATCACGGCGATGCTCACGCTCGGCAATACGCATGTCGTCTTGTGTGGGTCGCATAAATTCCATTACATGTGCTCGAATATAAGCATATTCACAGCCAACACCATTAAGGCAAAGGCTGCAAATATGACGGTTGTTTTAACTAGATTCATTGGCGGGGGCTGTGGGAATGTTTACCTTGCTGAGGTCTAGCCGCTCGGGCTTAAAAATGGCTCGGTTCATCCACATGAAGGCAGTTTGAATGTGAGTGCGCGCAAGGCTTACGCTGCGCTGATCGTATTTCTCGCCCTCGGACTCAAGCCCGTCAAGCGCGGTTAGCACCGCCTCTTCCATGACGGCTGCATTGCTCATCAATGCGCCGCGTTCGTTGTTCTCAGTCATACGTACCTCTTAAGCTGCTTGGCCGCTGCGCAAACTTTTTAATGCGCGCGTCGGGATCATGGCCGGCCTTTCCGGTCCAGTTGTCTCCATAAGCAACCATACAAGAAACGTTTTGAGGGGTGGTTAAGATAATCGTAAAAGTACCCTTTTCAGAAACAAAAAGCTCAACCAACTTGGCCGGATTTGAATGGCGATGCCGAATGCGCGGCCTCATAATGCCAATTTCAGCCTGATACTCTTGATGGTTCTTCTGTAGCTGCAACACCATGCGATCACGCGGCAAACACATAACCTGCGCCGCCGCTGCCTCAGTGAAAACCAATAGGGCGAAAAATGCGCAAGCTATGTGTTTGTGTGTCATGTCAAATCGCCACTCCTCAGGGCTTTGATTAATTCAGGGGTTAACTCGATATCTTCTTTTGGTAACGGAAACATTAACGGCCGGGGGTTGGCCGATAGCAAGTCCGCACTATCACGTTTTGCGGGGTCGAATTTGGCGTTTTTATCGCGAATTTTTTGCGGCTCCCACATCGTCATGTGTCTGGTGTTTGAGCCGATGCCCATGCCTGGAAAGGCTTCCGATGGGTTATTTAAAATAATGCCGTCATACCCAGCGGCTTTATAAATATTCTGCAGCGCGGCGCCGGGGCTCATTGCATCGTCAAGCAGATAGGCAGATGCGTCACCCTCGCGCAATGCCTTTTCCAAGGCGCTGGCGGGTATGCCCTCATAGTCCAGCGCGGTCATGCTCAAATCGTCAATAGCGTCCGTTGGCGCGCCAGCATCATTTAAAAGGCGCCGGGCTTTCTCAAGCGCCACAGCGCCGGGGCCATCTGGCTCTTGCGAAAAATTTAACTCATCCGCAAAGTCATAAGCCTCGTGTTCTGTGTCAAACCGCTCAACCTCATCGCCGTCACGGTCGCGGACAATGAACACGCCATCATCAGCCTCATCAACGCTGTGACTGCGATAGTCATAGGCCAATGTCGTTTCGTCTTTGCCACCAACGCGAACCGGGTTGGATGGCCGCGCTTTCAGCTCGCGTGTGTGCGGCTCGCCGCCCGCTATTTCTCGCCGGGCGTGCCACCGCACCATGTCAATGTAGCTTTCGGGCGGCGCACCGTGCTCTGCAATATAGGCTTCGCGCACCGCGTCGTGATCCTTCATTGGTGACGGATCACTAACCACATCATCGGTGTATCGCTCAATCCGATTGCTCAAGTCTGGGCCGGCCTCGCTGCCATAGTTCATATCAGCA
>JANQLI010000277.1 GCA_028280675.1 Alphaproteobacteria bacterium | reverse complement strand
CGGCCTCCTTCCACGAGCCCGAAGATGGCGCCCTTGACCACCAAATCGATATGCCGGATGTCCCGCCCCCTGAAGAGCTGCAATCGGAAAATAAGCTTGTCGAAGATATGCTGGATCAATTGCCGCAAGATATTGCACGGTTTTTTTCGCTGGCCCGTCCTATTGAAATGCGGCCCGTGGCGGCCCGCAATCGTCTTAGCCCCACGAAGCAAGACCCTGTTCAGCATATTTGGGTCAAGGCGACAGCGGCGCTTCCTGATGAGCTTGCGCTTCACCAGTGTATTTTGGCCTATGCATCGGATATGACGTTGCTTGATACCTGTCTCCTGCCCCATGGTGTTGGTTTTATGCAGGAGAATTTACAAACAGCAAGCCTTGATCATGCCATGTGGTTTCACCGGCCTTTCCGTGCCGATGACTGGTTGCTTTACACCCAAGACAGCCCGCGCATGAGCGGGGCGCGTGGGTTTAACCGCGGTAGCATCTACACACGCGATGGTGAACTTGTTGTTTCAGTTGCGCAAGAAGGGCTTGTGCGCATTCGTTCACGTTAAATCTTAAATGGGGTCAATATCCCCGTTCTGCGACATGATAATCGCGATGGGCCGTGTGCGTGGGAATTGGGTGAAAATAATCATTGCGATCACCATCATCGGAATGCAAATGATCATGCCGACGATCCCCCAAACACTTCCCCAGATCGCAAGAGCAAGCATAATCACTAAGGGGCTGAGGTTCAAAGATTGTCCCATGATGCGTGGCTCAAGCAAATTCCCGACAGATATTTGCACCGCCATGAGTAAGCCGAGAGTCAGAAGAAATATGCTAATCGATTGAAACTGTAACAATGACAGCATAACGGGGAATGTCACGGCAATGATAGACCCGATATAGGGAATAAAATTGAGTAGGAAAATAAGCACCGCCCAAAATGCTGCGAAATCGATTTCAAGGGTGCGCATCACCAGATAGCTCACAGAGCCAACAATCAAACTAACGAAGATCTTAATGGACACATATTTCCGGATACGTAATTCAATGCTGGCAATGGTGTCTTCCACTGTTCGTTCACGTTCCACATCTGGAATCAAAGCTTGAAGTTTGTTTCGAAGAGATTTTCGTTCAAGCAGAATGAAGGACACATAGAAAATCACAATAAAGGTGTTGCTTGCGACGGTGGTCAGCGGACTCAAAAGAAATTGTGCAACACTGGTGAAATCAATACTGGCGATCATTTGATTCAGGGTGGGAATTTCACTGACCCCCAGCAATGTTGTGAGCTGTGCGATGACGATTTCGAGGCTCGCCTGATATTCTGGCGCTCGCTCAATCACCTGCTCAACATTCGAAATAATCAAGTTCGACAGCAACATCAGCACGAGCGCGACACTTAACAGCGAAAGGGAAAAAGCGAGCCAGTGGGGAATGTTCTTGCCGATCGCGGGAATCATCTGAAAACTGTTGGTCAGGGCGCTGATCAGATAGGCAATGATAAACGACAGGACGAGGGGCATCAGAATGGCCCGTCCAACCACAAGCGTATAAACCGCGATCATGACGATCACTGCGGATAAAACCACATTAAGTAAATTATTCGATGTGGACATAGGGCCTCACCAGCTTCACTGACGAAATGATGAGTGTGCGCCGATTCGCTAGATCTGATAAAGGATCAATCGATAAGATCTTGATTTTGGAAAGAAATTGGCCCAGCCGGGTGCACGACTGGGCCATACGTAACTAGGAGTGAGATACTCAATTCACACTATTCTCATGCCCCCTTTCGGGAGTGTCGTGACACTACTCTGTTAAGGTTAACAAGACGTTAGTCTCGATCACACCGGGGTAGGCGTCGTTGTCAAAAGCGCAAGGAGGCCAGTGATCATGCTTTTAGCGGGTAATAATCGCACGTAATTTTTCTTGTTCCCTTGCGCGACACCGCGTATTTTGAATGCTGAGCAGGAGCAAGTATGCGTTCGTCCTGCGAGGGGACCATAATGACAAGTAATCGCGCCAAATTTCAGCTTGGGCAAGTCGTGCGCCACCGTTTCTTTCCATTTCGCGGCGTTATTTTCGACGTTGATCCGACCTTCAACAATACAGAGGAATGGTGGGAATCGATCCCGGAACATATGCGCCCGAAAAAAGAACAGCCCTTCTATCACCTCCTCGCGGAAAATGAAGAGACGGAATACGTCGCATATGTCTCCGAACAAAACCTTCTGCCCGATGACACAGGTGAACCTGTCCGGCATCCGCAAGTGCCGGAATTTTTTGGCGATCTCTCAGAGGGAACCTATGAACTTCTTGATAAGGTGAGACATTAAGTCATCCATGCAAAAAGGCCACCCAATCGGATGGCCTTTTTTATTGACTGATGGTTGCGTTTAGAACTTACGCGGGGTGCGCATGCGTTGCAGCCATAATGGTGTCGTTGATGTCTCAAGAGCGACGGGAATCTCTGTTGGGTAAATACGCGAAACTACTTTTTCGCCCTGCCCAATTTTATAGCCATCCGCTTCAACCCGCACAAAGAGATGGGCGCGCGCCGCATCACGTGTATTGACTGTGGTCGCATAGATCACTTGATAACCATTTGAGACACGTTTGGCCTTGCCAATAGCAGAGAGGTCAAAATGACGTCCAGAAACCTTGTCATAGAGACGGGTTGAAATTTTTGGCAAGGCGCTGTGCGTTGGAATGGTGACACGCACGATCAAGGGGATGCGGTTATTCGCTTGAGCGAAATGCAGATAACGCTGCCAATCCGTTGTCTGATTTGCGGCGACGCAATCATGCGCATAGGCCACACTGATGATAGGTCCAGTTTGCTGACAATCTGCGCGGCTCATAAATGCCACTGGATCGCCTGAAGGCGTTGTGTCCTCTTCAAAATAAGAGACGGCTTCATCAACGATTTCAGGGGCGACACCTTCCACATTCTGCCCAGGCATGCCTGCCCACAGCACGGCAAGAATACTGGCGCCTGTGTAGAATGCTGATTTTTTATTTTGCGGTTCGAATATGAACACGGCAATCGCGCCGGAAATCATTAAAAACGTTGCGATGTAAATGGGCGGTAAATTCAAGGCGAGATGTTGTGACGACATGGCCCCTACAACAAACAGAGCGGATGATTCGCCTTTCTGGACGAAATCTGCCATCAACGCTGAAGCAACGCCAGCGGCTCCGGCAATCAAGATCGCAAGCACTTCAAAAAATCCTCTTTTAGGTGGGTCTATTTGGTACGATATCGACATGGCTCTCACTCCCGCGTCCATTTAAACTTCACAGTCCCCACGATGTCTGGGGAATTATCTCTCTCAGGGCCCCACCTAAGATGAGACCAACTATGTCTGTCTTGGCATGAACCCTAGCTGAATGGACTTTGACAAAGATGTGGCAACCATCACACTTTCATGCTTTATGAATAAAAATGGACAAAAATCCCGGTGTCTTGCCATCTTTTCGACATGCTTTGGGTCAAATGATCCCAGCATATAGACACGTATAGAAGAGCAGAACAAAACCAAATAGGACAGGTATGCGGCAGATTTATCACTCAATTGTTTTGGCTTTTATGGGGCTGAGTTGTCTTTCAAGCATCAGCATGGCTGAAGGTGCGCAAACTGCTATCGCCATGCACGGTGCGCCGCAGTACCCGTTTGGCGTCACACGCTTTCCTTTCATTGATCCGGATGCAGAAGTTGGTGGTGAGTTAAAAATTGGGATTGCTGGAACTTTCGATAGCCTGAACCCTCTTATTGTAAAAGGAACACCACCGAAAGTACCACTTGAAATTTCCTATTCACTTCTTCATCTCCACAGTCTCGAACGCTTGATGGTGCGCAATCCCGACGAGCCCTTTTCTCTTTATGGCTTGATTGCTGAAACCATTGAAACACCCGAGGACCGGTCTTGGGTTGAATTTGTTTTAAATCCTCAAGCAGCATTTTCAGACGGTACGCCTATTACAGTTGAGGATGTTATCTTCTCCTGGGAAATCTTGCGCGATGAAGGGCTTCCCAATGTACGCAGATATTATTCTTTAGTCAGCCGCGCCGAGACCCCTGCCCCTAACACCGTACGATTCATCTTTTCGGAAAAAGGTAACAGAGAACTCCCCATGATTCTTGCGCTGATGTCTGTGTTCTCAAAAGCGGATTGGGAGGGTAAAGATTTTGGTGCGTCCTCTCTTGAACCACCTTTGACTTCCGGTCCTTATATCATCACCGACGTGGACCCAGGCCGCCGTATCCGCCTGGAACGCAATCTCAATTATTGGGGACGCGATCTTGCGGTCAATCGCGGCATGCACAATTTCGATGTAATCGAATATGACTTCTTCCGCGATGGCACGTCGATGTTTGAAGCCTTTAAAACGAGCCAGTTGAACTTTCGCGTTGAGCACGATGCAAAATCTTGGGCGACGAATTACGATTTCCTTGCGACACGTAACGGCCAAGTCAATGTGGCCGAATTCCCGCATCAGCGGGTGGCTGGGATGAACGGTTTTGTCTTTAACACCCGCAAACCGATCTTTGCGGATGTGCGTGTGCGTGACGCTCTTATCCTGTTGTTTGACTTTGACTGGATGAACGAAAACTTTTTCTATGGCGAATATAAACGTGTCCAAAGCTATTTCGATAATTCAGAACTCAGCTCGCGCGGTCTGCCTGCGTCTGACGAAGAAC
>JANQLI010000267.1 GCA_028280675.1 Alphaproteobacteria bacterium | reverse complement strand
TAGCCATCCGGCTTCACTTTTTCGCGGATCGCTGGAATACCCAGTGAATGATCAAGCGCCATCGTCACAGTCGCGTTCTCTTTGCCGCCACAAGCAAATTCAGGCCAATATTGGGCAATAGGCGCATCCAAATCCAGCGCGCCGCGAGAGCTCAGCACATGTGCGCAAAGCGCTGTCGCGCCCTTGGTTGCAGAAAAAACGACAGAGACGGAGTCTTCTTGCCATAAGCTCTGTTTTGCTTTTGAAGTAAAACCACCCCAAAGATCAACCACCACCTCACCGTGATGTGTGAGACAGCAAGACGCTCCCACCTCTTCATCATGATCGAAGTTCGCCATAAAGGCATCAAGAACGCGCTCAAAAGCAGAGGCGCACTTCCCCGCAATGGGGACACCGCTTTGTGAGCTGCGCTGTACATCTTGAAGAGACACCATCGATTATTCTGTGAGCAAAATCACTTTTCCCGTTGCGCGGCGCTGCGCAATGTCATCCATTGCCGTGGCAAAGTCCTCAAGAGGATACATTGCTGAAATACGTGTTTTGATCTTTCCAGCTTCAAACATGTCCATCAGTTCACGGATATTTTGCTGCTCTTTCGCTGATTCAATCTTTGAAAACGCACCCCAAAATACACCGACGATGGAACACCCTTTGAGCAATGTTAAATTCAACGGAATTTTCGGGATTGGACCAGACGCAAACCCGATCACAAGATAGCGGCCATTCCATGCCATAGATCGCAATGCTGGCTCCGCATAATCACCGCCAACCGGATCATAGATCACATCCACACCGCGCCCCTTTGTCAGGTCTTTGATCTGTTGCGATAAGGCTTTTTGTTGTTCTTTGTCCAAAGGGGCGCGGGGATAAACAAACCCCTCATCAGCCCCGTGCTCTTTGGCCACAGCGACTTTGTCATCGCTGGAGGCTGCCGCAATCACAGTCGCGCCCATCGCCTTCGCAAGCTCAACCGTCGCCAAGCCAACGCCTCCCGCCGCACCAAGCACGCACACTGTTTCTCCCGGCTGAAGATGCGCCCGATCTTTCAACGCATGATAGGATGTAGCATAAGTTAAAAGAAACCCGGCCGCTGTCGGAAAATCCATACTGTCGGGAATTGGAAACACGCTGCTTACATCTGTGCAGAGTTGTCCCGCAAAACCGCCCCATGTTTTCATACCGATCACACGATCTCCAGCCTGCAGCTCCGTCACAGCAGATCCAACTTCGCGGACGATACCGGCTGTTTCATTACCTGGCGTAAAGGGCCGCTCGGGCTTGAACTGATATTTATCTTCAATAATCAACAAATCCGGAAAATTCACCCCACAGGCTTTAACATCGATCACCACTTCATTTTCTCCCGGATGAAGGTCCGGAAGATCTTCGATGGTCAATGTCGAGACGGGCCCAGGGGCGTGGCTGACGATAGCGCGCATAGTCATTCTCTATTTTTGCAATTCACACCAACACGTATTACACAAGCGATAACGAACAAAACCGCCTTTTGCAAAGAGAATGATGTCAGCGATGTCACGTGTGCGAGGATTTTTTGGGATTGGCGCCGAGGGGATTAGCAAAGCGCGCAATGTCGGCAGCCTATTCCGTAGCGCAAACGCCTTTGGCGCCAGCTTCGCTTTTACCGTCAATGCGCACCATACCGCACACAAACTGAATAGCGCCGATACATCGCGCAGCTACCGTGCTGTCCCCACGTATCATTGGGATAGCT
>JANQLI010000262.1 GCA_028280675.1 Alphaproteobacteria bacterium | reverse complement strand
TTCTACGCCATCCTCCATGACATTAGTCATCAACAAGATATTCAAGGTCATCTCATCAGGGCGCATGACGAAGCGCAAGAACGCGATCAGCAAAAACTCGAATTTCTTGCCAAGATCAGTCACGAAATGCGCACGCCATTAAACGCCATCCTCGGCTTTACCGAAATCATGAAAGACGAGCGTCTCGGAAAAATCGATAATGCGCGCTACAAGGATTACATTACGGATGTGCATAAAAGCAGTGAGTTTTTGCTCAGCCTGGTCAACGATATTTTGAGCTTTGCAAAAGCGGAAAGTGGGAATTTAAAACTCCAGCCGGAAGATGTGACCCTTGACGAAATTATTCTTTCCGTCATGCAATTGCTTACGCTCACTGCGCAGAAAGAACAGATCACCCTGCATATCGATATTGACGACAATCTGCCGCACATCGTTGCGGACGAACGCAGCATTCGTCAGATTCTGCTGAATTTAATATCAAACGCCATAAATTACAGCGAAAAAGGGGATGAGGTGTTTGTCAGCGCCAAACTGAATGCAACGGGATCTGTTGTGGTTGAAATTCGCGATACAGGGCTGGGAATGTCCGATGCAGACCTTGAAATGGCGTTAGCCCCTTTCCAATCTGCCGATTCTGAAAAGAAAAAACGCAAATCCAATCGCAAGCATCAAAGCACTGGCCTTGGATTGCCGCTCGCAAAGAGCCTGACCGAAGCGAATAAAGCTGACTTTGCGATTACAAGCGCTTTAAAAGAAGGGACATGCGTCACACTGACATTTCCAAGCACACTTGTATTACTCGTTTAGCGCGCTTATTCGACGAAACGCCCTGCACTAATTTCTGCCTGGCGGCCACGCTCTACAAGCGCTTCGATATTTTGCGAATCAATTTCCAATGCACGCTCGACATCTTTCTTCGCACCGGCAAGATCGCCCATCATGCGCCGCAAGGTTGCACGCATGACAAAAGCTTCCGTATAGCGACGATTAATCGTGATTGCAGCGGTGAGATCATCCATCGCACTGCTATTATCGCCGCGCATACGATGGGTGTGTGCGCGATCAAGAAAAAATGCCGCATTATCTGGGTCAAGGGCAATCGCTGACGTAAGCACTGTATCAGCCTCTTGCGGGCGGCCTGCCGCAATCCAGGCTTGTCCCGCCTGACTTAAAATCTCTGCGCGCGCCTTTTCATCGCCAGCGCCTGGGGAAATGGCGACCCGCTCAAGGCGCAATGCCGCATCTTCTTCCTGACCAAGAGCAAGCAAAGCAAGGGATGCACAATGTTCAGCCGCAGCTCCGCCACCCTCATCGCCCCACGCAAGCGCCTGATTAAACGCGCCATTTGGATCGCTCTCAATACGCTGCAAACATTGCGTATATTGATAGGAATCACGCATGGACACTGCAGCGAAACTCGGCTGCAAGGTCAGAAGAATAGCGCCACTGAGAAGGAGTATTTTTGGAAATACAGACATAACACGCAACTCACATTGAATAATGACTGCCAGCATTCCGCAGAATGACAGCAATTTCAAGGATCGATCTCGATTATCGTTAACGACCCTCGACCTCCTCACAAAGGGACGTGACCATAGCCCTTAAGCGTGACAGGTTTATCTCATCAGACATGCGGTGATCGGCATTTTTCACAAAGGTGACTGAAATATCATCGGACGTGCATTGATCAACAAGTGTAAGTGACCGCCGCCACGGCACATCTATATCCTGCATGCCATGTAAAATCCGAATGGGGCATGTCACCTCAATAGGCTTGCGCAAGAGAAGATGCTGGCGGCCATCCTCAATCAACTGTGGTGAGATCAAATACGGATTATCATCATACAGTGACGGTTGTTCGTAAATTTTACCGTCATTTAAGAGAGCCTTGATGTCATCGGAAAACTGATCCCACATCAAATCTTCCGTGAAATCTGGAGCAGGGGCAATCAAAACCATCCCCTTTACGCGTTCGGGGCGCGCCAAGGCAACAAGCAATGACACCCAGCCTCCCATACTTGAGCCCACAAGAATCTGTGGACCGTCTGTGCATGCGTCAAAGATCGCAAGTGCATCTTCTGTCCACCGGCCGATCGTGCCCTCAACAAAAGCGCCGCTTGATTCGCCGTGGCCGAAGTAATCGAACCGCGTAAAAGAGCGATCTGAGTCCGCAGCCCACGAATCCAGCATTGTTGCTTTTGCGCCAATCATATCGGACGCTAACCCGCCGAGCCACAACACGCCCGTCGGCTGACGGCCCCGCCGTGTCCGATAAGCAAGCGTTTCACCATCAGGGCGTTTAAGATGTTGCAAAACCGACATAGACAAGACCTTCTTTCTCACTCATGATAGGTGGGCATATCAACCAACTCGCACGCAAAAAGCAAGCGCCGCATCAAGAACAAAAAGCGAAGGTCTGTTGAATCACATGCGCGAGAGTGAAACGTCCCTCAATGTGTTGCAAGTTATTCCCGAACTTGAGACAGGTGGCGCTGAGCGCACAACGATTGACGTTGCAAAAGCGATTATCGACGATGGAGGGAAGGCGATCATTGCCTCACAAGGCGGACGCTTGGAACATGAAGCAACCGATTACGGCGCAATCTTAGAACATCTCCCGCTAGCCAGTAAAAACCCCATCACCATCCAGCGGAATATTCATCCTCTGACTGAGATCATAAAGGCGTATGACATTGACCTTGTTCATGCGCGCTCGCGGGCGCCGGCATGGAGCGCCTATTATGCGGCGAAGCAATGCGACATCCCCTATATCGCCACCTATCATGGCACTTACGCGGCGGGGAATCCTGTGAAGCGGGCCTATAACGCCATTATGACACGCGGACCAAAAGTAATTGCCAATTCCAACTTCATCGCCGAGCACATCCAAGCTGAGCACCACATTCCCCAAGATCGCATCGTCACGATTCCGCGCGGATCGGACTTCAGCTCTCTCGACCCCCAACACGTCCCGCAAGATGACCGTATGGCATTACGCGCAAAGTGGCGGCTCACTAATGATGATCGTACGATCATTTTCTTGCCTGGGCGACTGACGCGGTGGAAAGGACAAAGCGTACTTGTAAAAGCCGCGGCCTTATTACGGAGACGCGGCTACGAAGATTTCGTCTGCATACTTGCTGGCGATGCACAAGGGCGTGATGGCTATGTCAATGAGCTGCATCGGCTGATTGACGAACATTATCTCGATCACCATGTCCACATCGTCGGTCATTGCAGTGACATGCCAACCGCCTATGCCCTCTCCACCTTGGTGATTTCGGCCTCTACGCAACCGGAAGCTTTTGGCCGGATTGCCGTCGAAGCACAAGCGATGGCCAAACCTGTTATTGTGTCAGATCATGGCGGATCGCGCGAAACGGTGATTCATGGCGAGACAGGTTGGCGGGTCGCCCCCA
>JANQLI010000251.1 GCA_028280675.1 Alphaproteobacteria bacterium | reverse complement strand
ACGCGGGAAGGTCACGGTGACTTTGGTGCCGAATCCAGGTTCGCTATCGATGGTCAGTGTTCCACCGTGGAGGTCAACCAACTTATGCGTAAGGGGAAGCCCAAGGCCTGTCCCTTCGTGTTGACGGTTGATCGTGCTATCCACTTGTCCAAATGGTGTAAGGGCGATGTCAACCTCTTCGCGGGTCATGCCTTTGCCCTTGTCGGATACGCAAAATCGTACGCCCTCTACAGGATCGACGGACGTCTCAAGTGCAACACAGCCATCGGCGCTGGAGAATTTGACGGCATTCGACAATAAATTCAGAAGAATTTGCCTTACCTTTTGGCCATCTGCATAAAGCGCTGGCATATTTTCCTGAGTCCAAACATTTGTTGAAATGTTTGCGGTCTTTGCTTTTTCTTGGACAGCGCGCATACACAAGGCGGCCATTTCGCATACGTCAATGAACTCGTCACGCAGTTCGATTTTCCCCGCTTCGATTTTAGAGAGGTCCAATATATCATTGATAATCCCAAGCAGATGTTCGCCGGACTGTTTGATGTCGTTCGCATATTCATCATAACGGGAATGACCCAGAGCCCCATGGACTTCACGGCCAAGCATATCGGAAAAGCCGATGATCGCATTTAATGGCGTGCGCAGCTCATGGCTCATATTGGCGAGAAAAGCCGATTTCGCTTCATTTGCTGTCTCGGCGTAGCGGCGGGCTGTTTCGAGTTCTGCAGCGCGGCGTGCAAGCTGACGTGATGTAAATTGCAAGAGGGAGAGCGGTGTGCCGATGCCAACATAACGACCTTGATCGCAGACAATAAAACCGGACAGCAGAGCGCTGGTTTTATCGTTCATGATGCGCTCATTGAGCGTCTCAAGCGGGACATCGGATTCAACGATTAACGGATCGGTATCCATCAATGTGCTGACCGCCTGTTTGTCATAGAGTGAATGACCATAAAGATGGGACATCTTCACAACAAAGTCGTGACGATTAACAAGTCCGATAGGCTGATAGCCCTCGACAACAGCAAGGCTTAACAGATCAGGATTCTCGACAAAACGATCATAGATTTTGACACATTTCACATCCGGCTGGATCGGCTCAATCCGCAGCGCCAAACTTTCGATCAGTTGTTCCATAATATGAATAACCCACACCATTCCCAACAGGGCGAAGTGTAGGAACCAGCCGTAAAGTATCCCCTAATTCAGTGTGAAGCTTCTATGACGAAAGACTTAAAAGGTATTAACGATAAGCCTAAGACTTCTTTTCTATCTTGGCCCAACTATCGCGCAGACCAACTGTGCGATTGAAGGTGGGTGTATTTGAGCTACTATCTTTGTCGTGCACAAAGTATCCTTGCCGTTCGAATTGGATCGGTGTGCCTGGGGCGAGATCCATCAGGCTTGGCTCGCATTTGGCGTTTGCGATCACTTCCAATGAATTTGGATTGATGTCATCCAGGAAATTCCCATCTGCCCCCGGTGTGGCGGCCTCAAAGAGATGTTCGTACATGCGTACTTCTGCGTCCACCGCGTGCTGTGCAGACACCCAATGCAATGTGCCTTTGACTTTGCGGCCGTCAGGACTATCCCCCCCTTTTGTTTCGGGATCATAGGTGCAATGCAGTTCGACAATATCACCGGCATCGTTCTTCATCACATCTGTGCAGGTGATATAATAGGCATAACGGAGGCGCACTTCGCGCCCTTGGCTCAGGCGGAAGAATTTACGTGGCGCGTCTTCCATAAAATCTGACTGCTCGATGTAGAGTTCGCGGCTGAATGGAACTTTGTGCGTTCCGCCATCCGGATCTTCCGGATTATTGATGGCGTCGAGTTCTTCGCTCTGTTCTTCTGGATAGTTGGTGATCACCACTTTGAGGGGGCGTAACACGGCCATGCGGCGTTCCGCTGTTTTATTCAAATGCTCGCGCACAATATTCTCGAAATATGACATCTCGACCATACTGTCGCTCTTGGTGATCGCTAAGCGTCCGACAAAATCGCGTATGGCTGCTGGGGGAATACCGCGGCGGCGCAAACCCGATAAGGTCGGCATGCGCGGGTCATCCCATCCGGCCACATGCCCTTCGGTGACGAGCTGCATCAGTTTGCGTTTGGAGAGCACTGTGTGATCAATATTGAGCCGCGCAAACTCATATTGCTTTGGTTGCGATGGGACAGGCAAGTTGTCGATGAGCCAATCATATAGCGGGCGGTGATCGGCAAATTCAAGTGTGCATAAGGAATGGGTGATGTGTTCAATGGCGTCTTCTTGCCCGTGCGCGAAATCGTAGTTTGGATAAATGCACCAAGCATCCCCCGTGCGCGGATGGGCTTCATGCAGAATGCGATAGAGCACAGGGTCCCGCATATTGATATTCCCGGATGCCATATCAATCTTCGCACGCAACACACGTGCGCCATTTTCAAATTCCCCGGCTCGCATGCGGCGGAAAAGATCGAGGTTTTCTTCTACTGAGCGGTTACGGTAAGGACTTTCTTTTCCAGGCTCTTTGAGCGTCCCGCGATAGTGGCGTATGTCTTCTGCAGAGAGATCATCGACATAGGCTTTGCTCTCTTGGATCAAGTGTTCAGCCCATCCATAGAGAGTCTCAAAATAATCGGAGGCATAATAAAGATGTTCCCCCCACTTAAAGCCGAGCCATGTGACATCCTCTTGAATGGCATCAATATATTC
>JANQLI010000253.1 GCA_028280675.1 Alphaproteobacteria bacterium | reverse complement strand
ATCGGCAAAGATGGCGAACGCCGCGCGATGATCGTGCGCGCTCTGATCGAACGGCGTGAGCGATTGATCGGCGCGATTCTTCTCGGCAACAACTTGGTGAACATTCTGGCCTCTGCCCTCGCAACCAGTCTGTTTATCTCGCTGTTTGGAGAAAGCGGCGTCATCTACGCCACTCTGATCATGACAGCGACGGTTGTGATCTTCGCGGAAGTGATGCCAAAAACCTATGCCCTGTCGAATCCCGATCATTTATCGATGCGGGTTGCCCCCATCTTGCGGCCTATTGTGAGAGTATTTGGCCCCATTGTGATCTCGATTGAATGGGTAGTGAAACGCACCCTCAAAGCCATTGGGTCGGATACGGATAATATCACCAATATCCTTTCCGCCAGCGATGAACTGCGCGGCACCATTGATCTGCACCATGAAGAAGGCAGCGTGGTGAAAGATGACCGGGATATGCTGGGCGGGATTTTAGACCTGCAAGACCTGACAGTGGATGAGGTCATGGTCCACCGTAAAAATATGATGATGATTGATGCAGGTCAGGGCAATGACAAGATCATTCAAGAGATCTTAGAGAGCCAATATACACGCATCCCTTTATGGCAGGACGATCCTGAAAATATCATCGGTATTCTGCATTCCAAAGACCTATTGCGCGCCATGCATGATCCGGATATTGACTTGAGCGCATTAGATCTCAACAAGATTTTAATTTCACCATGGTTCGTGCCCGAAACCACGACGCTGCGCGAACAATTGAATGCGTTTCTGCAAAAACGTCAGCACTTTGCCTTGGTTGTTGATGAATACGGCGCCTTGATGGGGCTGGTGACGCTGGAAGACATCCTTGAGGAAATTGTCGGAGAAATTTCGGATGAACATGACGAATCCGTCCTGGGCATTCGTCCGCAACCCAATGGCGCCGTGAATGTGGATGGAGATGTCACAATCCGCGATCTCAATCGCTTTATGGATTGGGACTTACCCGATGAAGAAGCAAACACAATTGCCGGCCTGGTGATTCATGAAGCGCAGGCCATTCCCACACCAGGCCAGATTTTTTCATATTACGGTTTTCGCTTTGAAGTGTTACGCCGGCAGCGCAATCAGGTGACCGCCTTGCGCATCACCGCCCCGGTCCATGTTAAACGTTAAAGTTAAGACTGCTCTTCTGTCGCAGCTTCCGCAGGGGTTAGTGTGCGCAACGCCAGAGCATGCACGGGCCCGTTAAGTTCGTCGGCCAAGGCCTTATTCACCGCTCTCTGACGCATGACGCGGTTTTGCCCCTCGAATTGCGCCGAAACAATCCGCACGCGAAAATGGGTTTGCCCTTCGGGACGCGCGCCCGCATGACCTTTATGTTTGTCGGATTCATCCAGAATTTCCAAGGAATCCGGGGAAAAGGCCGCTTCGAGTTTGTTTTTGATTTGATCCGCAACACGCATTGATGTAAATCTCGTCGCTTGGCTTCATCCGGCATCGTCTGCCGGGTGACTTGTTAACAGAATATTTACGCAACTGGACTGAAACAGAGAAGCTTGTCAAGAAATGTCTGACCTCACCCTTAAAGTGACAGGCGCTAGCACCCGGAAGAATGGCAAAAAATTATTCATATAAACCACCCCTTGGGCTCGATATTCGGATCAAACCGCCGAAAGAAGAAGCAAAGAAACGCGCTGCGGTGAAGCCTTGTGCTTGGCCAGGGTGCGAAAACAAGGGTGAGCATCCAGCACCGAAAAGTTCAGATGAACGCGATTATCAATATTTCTGCCTGGAACACATCCGCGCGTATAATAAGCAATGGAATTACTTCCAAGGCATGAAAGATGAAGACATCAAACAGTTCATGGAAGAAAGCCACACCGGCCATCGTCCGACGTGGAAAATGGGCACACAGAAAACCGGCAAGGACAAAAAAGAATCACCGAGCTTTCAAAGCGCTGCCGAGGGTATTTCCTATATGGGGAATGTCCGCGACCCACACGATCTCTTAGGCGCGGCAAATGCAGGCAAGGTCAAACCCAAACGCAGCCTGACAAAGGCGCAAAAAGAAGCCTTTGAAACCCTTGATCTCGACACCTCCGCTGATAAGAAAAAAATCAAGCTGCGGTATAAAGATCTCGCAAAACGCTATCACCCAGATACCAATGGCGGAGATAACGCGGCTGTTGAACGCCTGAAGCATGTAATCAAGGCCTATCAGACCCTCAAAAGCGCTGGCTTCACCGATTAAACACGGATTGCATGACAGATTTTCATGATCTGGGCCTAGGCGGTTCAGGAGGCTTGGTATAGGGTGGCCCTGCTCTCAGGAAAAAGCGAATCTTATGAGCGAAGCTTGAAGGTATGCGTATGAATGAAATGATCACAGAGAAGCCAGAGTTCGGCTTACCAGACACGCCCTATCAGGCGCGTGATCTTTTCGGCATCGAAACTGACATGCAGGTGCAAGGCTTTGCGGAACGCAACGAGTATGTTCCCGAGATCGATGAAACCTATCGTTTCGACAAAGAAACCACACTAGCGATCTTAGCGGGGTTTGCGCACAATCGGCGGGTGATGATCCAAGGCTATCATGGCACAGGAAAATCCACTCACATCGAACAGGTCGCGGCGCGGCTTAATTGGCCATGTATCCGAATCAATCTGGATAGTCACATCAGCCGGATCGATCTGGTTGGAAAAGACGCCATCGTCTTGAAGGATGGCAAACAGGTCACAGAATTCCGTGAGGGCTTGCTGCCATGGTGTTTGCAAAACCCGATTGCCTTGGTGTTTGATGAATATGATGCCGGCCGTCCGGATGTGATGTTTGTGATTCAACGGGTCCTTGAAGTGCAGGGGAAATTGACCCTGCTGGATCAGAACCGTGTCATCCGTCCGCATCCAGCCTTTCGGCTCTTTGCCACCACCAACACGATTGGCCTTGGCGACACGACTGGCCTTTATCACGGCACGCAGCAAATCAACCAGGGTCAAATGGACCGCTGGAACATCGTCACAACACTGAATTACCTCGCGCACGACACAGAAGTCGATATCGTGCTTGCAAAGTGCGCCTCTTATGACTCGGAGGAAGGCCGCAAGACGCTTGACGCGATGGTTCGGGTGGCGGACCTTACCCGCAACGCATTCATGAATGGCGACATCTCCACGGTGATGAGCCCGCGGACGGTCCTTACTTGGGCTGAGAACGCGGATATTTTTGGCGATGTGGCCTTTGCCTTCCGCCTGACCTTTATCAATAAATGCGATGAGCTTGAACGCGCCACTGTGGCCGAGTTTTATCAGCGCTGTTTCGGTGAAGACTTACCGGAATCATCGGCGCAAGTTCATATTGCGTAAAACGAAACGTCCGCTCCCATGTGGAAACCGGCTGATCCCATAGACCCTTTTAAACGCGCTTTGACGGACGCGACAAAAGCGCTGTCGGAAGATCCAGAGTTAGATGTCACGTTCAGTACCGAAACGCCATCTGTACGCGGCCATGAAATGGTTTTACCGCTGCCCTCACGGGATATGAACAGCGAAGAAGTTGCGCGTATTCGCGGCGAAGCGGATTCCTTAGCCCTGCGCGTGTCTCACCATGATGCGGCAACACACGCAACCTACCAACCACACAATCCAGATGTGCGCGCCGTTTTCCGGGCGCTTGAGCACACCCGCATTGAAGCCATTGGCGCAAATGCGATGCGCGGGATGCAAGACAATTTAAACGCTGCTCTGTGTCATCGGCTGCAAAAGTCCATGCAACGCCCGGACGGCCCGGACGGTATGTCTGACTCACAAGTGATGTCTGACGCCTTAGGTTTGCTGTTACGCGAGCGCCTCACAGGACTAACACCGCCACGACAAGCGCAAGAGATGGTGGAGGCATGGCGTCCCAAAGCCGAAAGCGCGTTTAAAAATCACACCACAGCGTTACGTGAGGCTTTACATGACCAAGAGCGCTTCGCGCAAGCAGCGCGTCAATTACTGATCGACTTGGATTTGCTGGACGAGTTTGAAGAGTCCAGCGACGAAGAAGGCTTGGACCAAAATCCAGATCAAACAGGTGAAGACGACGCCAACCCAGAGAATGAAGGCGACTCCGAACAAGCGCAAGGCGATCAACCCGAAACGATGGACATGGCCGCCGATCAAGATTTAGAAGGCGGCGCGCAAAAAGTCGAGTTAGACGCCGATGACCTTGCCGATATGCTTGATGCGGAGATCGAAGGTGAAGGGAAACAACCGCCTCAGCCAAATACACGCGGCATCGGCGATAATATTCCTTATAAAGTCTTCACAACAGCGCATGATGAAATCATCAACGCGCAAGACTTGTGCGACACAGAAGAACTTGCCCGATTGCGCCAATATCTCGACAAACAATTGATGCCGATACAGAATATTGTCGGGCGCTTGGCCAATCGCCTGCAAAGGCTCTTACTGGCGCAACAAAACCGCACATGGGAATTTGATCTTGAAGAAGGCCTTCTCGATACTGCGCGCCTCACGCGCGTCGTTGTCGATCCCCTCTATCCACTGTCATTCAAGATGGAACAAGACATGGAGTTCCGCGATACAGTGGTGACGTTGTTGATTGATAATTCCGGCTCAATGCGCGGTCGCCCCATCACAGTCGCGGCGATGTGCGGTGACATTCTCGCGCGCACACTTGAGCGCTGCAAAGTGAAAGTCGAGATCCTGGGCTTTACAACAAAAGCCTGGAAAGGCGGGCAATCCCGCGAAAATTGGATTGCGGCGGAGAAACCCCTCAAACCAGGCCGCCTGAATGATCTGCGCCACATCATCTACAAAAAAGCGGATGACCCCTGGCGGCGCGCGCGCACCAATCTTGGCCTGATGATGCGCGAAGGCTTGCTTAAAGAAAACATTGATGGCGAAGCGTTGCTTTGGGCGCACCAACGTCTCCTTGCACGTCCGGAGCAACGGCGTATCTTAATGGTGATCTCGGATGGGGCGCCGGTCGATGACTCCACCCTGTCGGTGAACTCGGGAAATTATTTGGAAAAACATCTGCGCCACGTGATCGACCTCATCGAAAACCGGTCTGATGTAGAGCTGACAGCGATTGGGATCGGCCACGATGTGACGCGTTATTACAAACGCGCGGTTACAATTACCGATGCTGAGCAATTAGGTGGCGCGATGACGGAACAACTGGCGATGCTCTTTGAAAGCGCCCGCTAGCGCCTCCAATTATCACTATATTTACAATGAAAACAATGGCTTAGAAAAACACCTCTTCTGTGGCAGTGCGGAAAGTACATGTCACTGCGACCACTTGGCAGTGGGTGACCGGGGGAGGCATAGCGCCCCTTTTGTACCGCAGTATAGTCAAATGGAGATTCGAGGGGGGCCACACGGGTCACCATAATAAGTAGAGCATTTAACAATGAACCCGATTGCGAAATTTATGAAATCTGCCTTTAAAATGGAATCGAATGAGATACGCACAGTGCTGCTCTCATTCCTTTTCGTCTTCACTTTGATGACCGCCTATTACATTCTGCGTCCGATCCGTGAAGGGATGGCCAGCGATTGGTCCGACGCCGAACGCACAATGCTGTTCTGGTTTACATTTGTAGGCAGCGTGATTGCCGTAAGCCTCTACGGCTTTCTCTTTACGCGGGTGCGGTTCAGTTTGTTTGTTCCCGTGATGTATAGCTTCTTTGCGCTCTCGTTTTTAGGCTTTTATTTTGCGATGAGTGGTGAGAACACCCCTGATGTTGTGAACAAATCTTACTTTGTTTGGTTGAGCATTTTTGCCTTATTCCATCTCTCCATTTTCTGGAGTTTTATGGCGGATACTTTTTCGAAAAACCAAGCCCCGCGCCTCTTCGGTTTTATTGCCGCAGGCAGCAGTGCTGGCGCGATTATGGGGCCGGGCATTGCGCTGTCTCTGCAAAGTGTCGTTGGCACAAATAACCTAATGTTGATTTCTGTTATTCTGTTACTAACACCAATCGTGTTGATTGGGATGATTGACCGCCTCAAACACACTGATCTGCATAACGAAGATGTGCATGTCGATACATCCACTGTCAGCACCAATCCTTTTTCGGGCTTTATCCTCTTTTTCAAGAACCCTTATCTTTTAGGCATCGGTATTTTTATTCTTCTCTACACTGCCATCAGCACTTTTGTCTGGTTCCAGTTGCAAAACTTGATGGGCGATGAAGCCGTCATGGCCGATTTCCGCGAAAAGGTCTCTTTCCTCGGTGCGATGGTCGATGACGATGCCCGCGGTTTCCGCAACCAAATCTGGGCGAGCATGGATTTGATTGTGAACACGCTGGGCATTCTCACGGCCACCCTGGCGACAAGTCGAATGGCTTTGAAATTTGGCTTACCCTTTACGCTTGCGATCGTTCCAGTCATTATCGTGGCGGGTCTTCTTGTTGTCGCCATTGCGCCGTTCCTGCTTGTGGTGATCATCCTTCAGATTGTTCGTCGTGCAGGAAATTACGCGATTACACGTCCAGGCCGTGAAATGCTGTTTACCGTTGTGGACAAAGAAAGCCGCTTTAAAGCCAAAAGTGTCATTGATGTGGTGGTGTATCGCGGTGGCGATGCGCTCACGGCAGAAGCTTACACGGCGCTCTCAAGCGCAGGCATCGCCATGGGGCCCATCGCATTTATTGGCGCCATTGTGGCGACTGTCTGGGCGATGGTTGCGCTCATGCTGGGGCGCTCTTATGATCGCAGCAATGAGCAAGCACAGCCTGTTCCCGCGGAGTAATCATTAACAGGGTAGGTTGATGACAAAATATTTCCAGATCGTTGGGTTTTGCCTTGCCTTCCTTTGGACCAGCGCCTTTGCGAATACAGAAGATACGACGCAAACCGGTCATACAGCACCCGTTCAAAAGGAAACAATCCTTGTCGCTGGCGCAACAGGACAAACTGGCCGCCTGATTGTTGAGCAATTACGCAGCGCACAATATGACATCCGCGCTATGACGCGAAGTCGCGCCCGGGCGGCTGACCTTTTTGGCGAAGCTGATTTTTGGGTCGAAGCCGATGTCACCAAGCCTGAGTCCCTGCAAGCTGCTATGAAGGACATCGACAAAGTGATCTGCACCATCGGCGCAACGGCGGCCTCTGGCGCAAACGGACCTGAATTTGTTGATTACGGCGGCGTAAGACATCTGGTTGATACCGCTGTTGACGCCGGGATAAAACACTTTGTTCTCATCTCCTCGGTTGGTGTCACGCAAGAAGATCACTTTCTCAACAAAGTCTTCGGCGATGTCTTAAAATGGAAATTAAAAGGCGAAGACTATTTGCGTCAAAGCGGCTTACGCTACACCATCGTCCGTCCTGCAGGCTTACAAAACATGCCCGGCGGGGTGATGGATATTGTCTTTAGGCAAGGGGATGAGAAAGGCCTCGAAGGCTTGATCACCCGCGCGGATGTAGCGGCGATTACGATCGAAGCTCTGAACAATCCCGATGCGCACTATAAAACCTTTGAAGCCTTGAACACAGCAGAAAGACAAAACCCGAATTGGGCTGATGGTTTTGCTGATCTTATTGCCGACACCCCAGCGCAAAACAACTAAGTCAGAATCAAAAAGGGCGGATCATAAAGACCCGCCCCTTCGGCTTCCCCCTCACGCAACATTTGACATTATGCCCCGCCATAACCGGGAAGTGGGCGGACGATGGGTCGTAATAAGTAATAGGGAATCACCATAAAAAGGCTGATCGCCAGCATAAAACCGAAATGGGTCACCATTTGATTGACCCACGGCTCACCCAAACCCCAACGCGCCATGGGATAGAAAATGCCGCAGTAGGCGAAGCTCGCATATATCGGCGCATAAAGCGGCGCGCGCCACCATGGATTCCCGCGTGTTTGATCAAAAACAGTGATGCAAACAAATTGACTCATGACCAACGCCACGACAAAGGCCATACACGTGCGCACTGGCGGCAGGGGGCTAGTGGACATGGGTTCATCGGGATAGACAAACAGGAAATAAACCATCAGACCGAGGATAAACCACACGCTTGCCACTTGCGCCGTGGCATAAGCCGGACCATAGCGCCGGTTGGTCATATTCATCACAAAGAAAATCAAGGGGAGAATGAGATGGCCAACTGTCAGCCAATAACTTGGCTCCATATAGACTTCTGGCACATCAAAATAGGC
>JANQLI010000229.1 GCA_028280675.1 Alphaproteobacteria bacterium | reverse complement strand
GAAAATCTTGGAGATTGTCAAATGTCGTCTCGTTTTTAGCAACGAGGTCTTCATAGAAAACAGTTATGTTTTTGTGATTATTGTAATGTTCTGTAATATCATGATGTCGGCTCATAACATCATTCGCATATTTAATGCATTTTCGAATATTTATGGCAAAGGGCTTAATCTCAGGACGGTCTTCTTGTTCTTTTAGAAGGGTAATTCCGGTTTTTTTCAAGACAACATGGTGTGAAATATATTGATCCAGGATATTGCGTCTTACTAAGTATATGATCTTTACGTCCGGATCTGCGGCAATGAGATCGCGGATATGTGACAATTTGCGGTTAAAAGCTTCATCTGTTTTATATTTAAAACCAACCGCTTTATGATCTTGAGGGTCAAATACAACTTCGGTGAGAAAGGATTTGGGATCCTTCTGTGCAAGGGCCAATAATTCTGTTTCAGCCTTCGGATCTTGGCGGCGCATCTGGGCATATTTCCCATGAATGTGCCCTAAAGCGTTTAGAGCGAAAACTTCACCATGGCAAACAATGTTCGGATGTGATCGCAGAAGGTGGACCAACATGGTGCTGCCTGTGCGGGCGGCGCAGCTAATAATAAACTTTGAAGGATGTGAACTCACGATGCTATCTTAGCAAACCCATTCTGTTGATTTTTTGACATCTACATTTTTCTGTTATTCTTGGCTTCCATACACTTTTCTTCTTCATAGTGAAAGGAGAAATGCCTGCTTTCACGGTTCCATATTCTGCTGTATATCCTGGGCGATAAGTTATACAGTTTGTCTTCATTCAGTAGTGCTAATGCCTAATCGTGACGAAATCCTTAAGGTCCTTAGATATGGTTGATAAGCAAAATATTGTGTTCAATCTCAAGCGTGCGAAAGCGCGTGTCACAGGCGGCGTTCAGCAAATCTTGTCGTCTGGTGATGATTATAAGGCCCGCACGGAGCACCAAATTAGGCAGTTTCAAGACCCTTCCGTGCTCAAAAAAATGCCTGAGATTAGTCGTTATTGGATGCGCACTCATATCAACCCAAAAGTCAGGCAGGTATTCGATCACCCATCATCACTGAAGATCTATGTTGAAACATTTGCGAAATCCTTGTCTGAGCAAAATGACACGAACCGTATTCTCAGTGTCGGTGCGGGCGACTGTCAGCTTGAAGTTATGATTGTGAAAGCTTTACGCGATAAGGGCATTGATAATTTTAGGATGATCTGCACAGACCTCTCGCAAATTCGGTTAGACCGCGGTCAACAGAATGCGGATGAGGCTGGCATGAGCCCTTGGATGGAATTTCATGAGGTTGACGTCAACACGATGGATGTGAGCGATAAATGCGCTGGGGTGATGGCTCACCATACTTTGCATCATATTGTAGAGTTGGAACAGCTATTCGATGTGCTCCATCAAATGCTACATGAGAAGGGTGCTTTTGTAAGTATCGATATGATTGGGCGGAATGGCCATATGCGTTGGCCGGAAACGCTTGAGCTTGTGAATAGATTATGGGGTTTCATTCCTGATCATTACAAATTTCAGCATCAGTTTCAAAAACATCATGCAGAATTCGTCAATTGGGATTGTGCGCATAAGGGTTTCGAAGGCATCCGAGCACAAGATATTTTGCAGCTTTTGATCGAACAGTTCGACTTTGACTCTTTCTTTGGCTACGGCAATTTACCTGATGTCTTTATCGAGAGGGGGTATGGCCATAATCTTGATGCAGAAAATCCGCAGGATCGCGCCTTTGTCGATTTTCTAGAATATCTCAATGAGTTATTGATCGATGTAGGTCACATAAAACCCACGATCATGTTTGCTGTGCTGCGAAAAAAAGGCACAGTTACTTCAAAGACAAAAGTGTATAAGCATTGGACTCCAGAATTTTGTGTCCGCGATCCACAGGCTGCCCCACATATTTGATTTACTTTCCTCGTAGGGTTGATTGTCCGAGAATATCTTTTCACTGAAGCGTGTCGTGCTCGATAATCACTTCATCTTGCAATTGCCGGAGCAGGGGTTCGATCTGCTGAAAATAGATTTGGGACTCTGCATAAATCACTTTGTAGTGATGTGTGCCGCTTTCTTTGCGCTGTAACGCATCGGCGTTATCGCGCCACGTGCGGTTGGCGTAGTGAATGCCGATAAACACACCAGCGCCAAAAGCGATGAAAAGCCAAATATCAATCATAACCCTATGTATCCCCTGACCATGCTATAGAAGGATGCAGTTTAACGCCTTTTGCGTGCTTCACAATGTGCGGCGTTATATCTGTGTGGTTTGATCGGTAATTAGATCGGCAAATTCGTTGAGAAAGACAGACCCAGAAACCGTGCGCTGCACAAGCACATTGCGTTTGTCGTCGGGATCGCGTTTGCGCTTCAAAAGGTCCATCTGACCAAGCGTATCAAGGGCGCGGGTGATGGCGGGTTTGGTCACGCCGAGCTTTTCAGAGAGTCCCTTGACCGTATGCGGTGGCGGCGAGAGGTAGATCGTGAGCAGAATGGCCATTTGCCGTGCTGATAAGTCCGGACCTTCACGGCGCACGGATTCCAACACGACATCGTGCCAGAGATTCAGTGCTTCAATCGGTTTTAACTCGAGTCCCATGTATTCTTGCTACTGTATCCCCGCTACAATGACTTACCGCGCACCGACACGCGAATCATGTGGCGCTATCGCACCCTAGCATTGGCAAAGCAGGGGCGAAGTGCAAGCCCTTTCGCGGTATTTATGCGCGTGGATAGCGCGTTTTGATCACCTCATAGAGCGCGCGGATCCCTTGCGCCTCACCCCCCACAGGTTGCCCAGGACGCGGTTTCGGATTCCACGCATAGACATCAAAATGCACCCAGCTCGCGGCTGTCTTCACAAAGCGCTGCAAAAACAAAGCGGCGGTGATCGAACCCGCCATGCCACTATCGCCAGTATGTGAGACATCGGCGACCTTGCCTTTTAATGAGCCGTCATAGCCAGGCCAAAGAGGCAAACGCCAGATTGGATCGATCAGCTCTTTTGAGGCGAGCGCCAGATTCGCCGCGAGGGCTTCATCATTTGTATAGAAGGGCGGAATGTCCGCGCCAAGCGCCACGCGCGCAGCCCCTGTCAGTGTGGCCATATCAATGAGTATGTCTGGGTTTTCTTCGTCTGCGAGGGTCAGCGCATCGGCGAGAACGAGGCGGCCTTCCGCATCGGTATTTTCGATTTCAACGCTCATGCCATCGCGGCTTGGCAGCACATCGCCTGGCCGGAAGGCGTTTCCAGAGATGGCGTTTTCCACTGCCGGGATCAGCACGCGCAATCGTATCGGTAGACCTGTGGACATGATTATGCTGGCCAGGCCCAGAACATGTGCGGCGCCGCCCATATCTTTCTTCATCAACTCCATAGAGCGTCCAGGCTTGATATTGAGGCCGCCCGAATCGAAGCAAACACCTTTGCCGATAAGGGTCACCTTCGGGGCATCCGCGTCCCCCCAGGTTAAATCGAGCAGGCGAGGCGCCCGGTTCGATGCGCGCCCCACTGCATGGATCAGCGGAAAGTTATCCGTGAGAAGCTGCTCGCCAAGAGTGACGGCCATCTTGGCCTGAAACGCATCGGCCAGCTCTTGCATGGCCTTTTGCAATTCATCGGGCCCCATATCATTGGCCGGTGTGTTCACGAGATTGCGGACTAGAGCAACGCTCATGGCGATGGTGCTCATCTCATGTGTATTGTAATCATCTTTTACAATTAATCGCGGCCAAGATTTCTCTGTCTTTTTGTTTTTGTAGCGATCAAACGTGTAAGTGCCCATGGCCCAGGAGAGGGCGGCGTGTGCAGGGTCAAGGTCGAAGCCCACAGCCTCTAACGTATAATCCCCTTCGGGGAGGGCGTTGGATAAGGATGCGAAAGGGTAGGGCGTCACCCTGTTTTCGGGGTCATAGCCAAAGACGACGTGTCCTGGGCTATTCCGTTCATTGGGGATGATCAAGAGTTGACCCTCGCGCGCCTCAAATCCGTTTGCCTCAATCCAAGCGCGCGTGACGCTGGTTTGATGTTCGAGCCAATCAGAAAGGGAGCCGGATGTCAGGAGATAAATGGGGATGGCGTCAGACGAGCTGGTCGCAAAAATATCAAGCACTATCTTTTCTTTTCTTCAAGAATAGGAAATAACGGTTGTGATAGCTTAGCAGCTTGGTCAGTCGTGCGTCAAAAAGGGAATAAGCCAATGTCTGAAAAACCCTACACCTTGATTTTGGGAACGAAGAATTGGTCATCGTGGTCATTACGGGCATGGATGGTCGTCCGGCGCTCTCATGTGGTGTTCGATGAGCAGGTGATCCAATTACGCACAGAAGGGCTGACCGAAACATTAGGCGAGATTTCACCATCCTCTCTGGTGCCGGTGCTCAAACATGGCGATGAGATGATATGGGACTCCTTGGCGATTGCGGAATATATGGCAGAGCAATGCCCATCAGCGCAATTGTGGCCAGCGGGCCGCAAGGCCCGTGCTTTGGCCCGGTCGGTAAGCGCCGAAATGCATGCAGGTTTCCATCCCTTGCGAAAATATTGTCCGATGGATTTTCTTGAAACGGGCCTGTCCTATGAAAATGCCGAGTCCGTCGCGCGTAATGTCGCGCGCATCATCGATATATGGGATATGTGCCGCAATCGATATGCGGATGAAGGGGCGTACCTCTTTGGGCAATGGTCTATTGCGGATGCGATGTATGCGCCGGTGGTCTCGCGTTTTCGGACGTATGATATTCCTCTGAAAGGCGTTGCGGCTGACTATGCGGCCATGATGTGGGACGATCCCGATATGCAGGTATGGCGCAAAGAGTGTGAAGAGGAGCGGCAGTCTTTTTAAGGGGCGCTTTGCATGTCCGTATCCGCATCTTGCGATGAAGTCTCTGGCGGTACATTACCAGTTGCCAAAGTTGAATCCGGCGCCGTTTGGAAAAACGCCGCCTCCTGGTAATAGCGTTCTGCACCGGGATGCAGGGGAAGCGGAAGATCGTTGATGGCGGCTTCTTTGTTTGCGTTCGTCATAGGAGAGCGTCCATCCGTTAAAAACGCCTGATTGTTCTCATGCCATAAGGCGGCGGTGATACGGTACACCCGCTCCTCTGAGATGTTCGCATTCACAAACCATATGGCTGTGCTGGCAATCGTCTCGGTTTGCGGCGTATTGGGATAAACATCGCCGCTCAGAACAATTGGCTCGGTGTAAGGTTGCGTCTCATATATCGTCGCCACCGGGACCCCCGTGATGGGAATGAGTTTGATTTGCTCTGTGGTCAGAATGTCTTGGATCAGGGGTGCAGGGACGCCGCCAAGATAGAAGAATGCATCCAGTTCACCGCTGAGAAGCTGATCGGCGGCTTCATACAGATCAAGCATGTCCGAAGTGATGCTGTTTGCAAGACCGCTTCTTTCTATGATTTGCTGCGCATATGTTTGTGTCCCTGATCCTGCGGGTCCTAGAGACACCCGTAATCCCTTCAGGTCTTGCACTTGGGTGATATTGGCGCTTTTCGATACGACGAGATGCAGACTCTCCGGGTAGAGATTTGCAATTAAACGCATAGTCGTTAAAGGGCCGTCTTTTGCGAAAAGACCTTTTCCCTCATAGGCGTCTAATAGCAGATCTGCGGGGGCCAGCCCTGAGTCGAGAGAACCGGATGCGACAGCCCGGATATTGACAACGGCGCCATCGGAATTATGCGCAACGGCGAACATCCCCGAAGGGCCGCACCGTAATGTGCCTGAGCAGCGTTCCGAGCCAGGGGGATGAGATATGATTTCCGCGAGTTTCTCTCCCGTTGCGAAATAACTTCCTGCGATGTTGCCGGAGGCGATTTTGAAGAAAGACGTTTCGGGCCTTGTCACTTGAGTCTCATCTGGGGGCGGTGGTTTGGGGATAGGAAGAGCAATTTGGCGATCTATGATGGCGCTTGCATTGCCTGTCGTCAGATTTGGCTGCGCAAATACAGGCTCTGTCACACCTGCGCGTGTCCACAAGCAGGAGACAAGACAAACCACAGCAAAAACCGGTAAACGAGCCATAAATCTTTATAAACCCTTAATGCTTTTTTTGCGACTGCCTTCGATATAAAGGGGTGTTAATTTTTATGATTAATCCTTTATTGATGTCTCCTTGGCACACTCAGTGACAGCAGAAAACCACCATAATGTATGGGGTTGAGGAGTGTGCTTATGAGAGACTTAGCGAATACGACGACTGCAGTGAAATTCCGTCCTGCGCTTTGGCGGCAAGTGTCTGCCTTGGCGTTGTGCGGTGTGCTGGCGGCATGTGCATCTGATGGGGTGAATGCGCCCCGTGATGTGTCTGGCGGCGCGCAGGATATTACGGCAGAGATTGCGGACGACACTGTTGCGCAAATGGCATATTGGGGAAGCGTCTATGATCGTGACCCGTCCGATGGCAAAGCGGCGCTGAATTACGGCCGCGCGTTGCGTTTGTTGGGGAAAGACAAACAAGCGGTCAGCGTCTTAAATCGTGCTGTGGCGCAGGATTCTGAAAATGTCGATCTTTTGGCGGAGTATGGGAAAGCCTTGGCTGCGGCAGGCCGCACCCTTGAGGGCGCGGATTATTTGCAGCGCGCCCAAGTGAAGCGCCCGCGTGACTGGGTTATTATTTCTGCCGAAGGGGTCGTGCTGGATCAGATGGGCAACCATATGGCCGCGCGTGAGAAATATGCGCGGGCTTTAGAGCTTTCCCCAGACAATCCAAATGTGTTGAATAATATGGCCTTGTCTTACGCGCTCAGTGGCGAGATTGCTCAGGCGGAGACCTATTTACGCACGGCGGTGAGTCAACCATCTGCGAATGTGCAGATGCGGCAGAATTTGGCGCTGGTTCTCGGGCTGCGTGGTAATTTCCAAGAAGCGCGGGTTTATGCCTCAGCCGATTTATCCGCCTCAGCCGTTGAAAATAACATTGAGGTGATGCGCGCAATGCTGGCGCAACCTGAATCGCCATGGGCACAATTACAGAACATGGAATAAGACATTGGTCTTTTGATCAGGCGGTCAAACAAACAAAAAGCCCAACGGTGACGTTGGGCTTTTTTTATAAGCAAGGAAATGATGTGCGAAAAAGCGATTGTCTTCTTACTTCAAATCCATTCCATTAATCACAGCAGGTCCCATAATCACAATGAAGAGAACCGGCAGGAAGAAAAGAATCATCGGCACGGTGAGTTTCGCTGGCAAGGCGGCTGCTTTTTTCTCGGCAGCCTGCATACGCAGATCGCGGTTTTCTTGCGCCATCACGCGCAGTGAAGTTGCGAGAGGTGTCCCGTACCGCTCAGCCTGAATAAGTGATGTGGTGACCGCTTTGACGCCTTGAAGCCCTGTACGATTTGCCAAGTTTTCATAGGCTTGGCGGCGATCTGGCAGGTAGCTGAGTTCGGCTGTGGTGAGACTCATCTCTTCGGCCATCTCGATTGATTGCTGGCCGATTTCTTCAGACACTTTGTTGAAGGCCCCTTCAATGGACATGCCTGACTCAACACAAATCAGTAAAAGGTCAAGTGTGTCGGGAAAAGCCTTTTGGATGGCTTCTTGACGCCGTGCAACAAGATTCTCAATAAAGATATTGGGGGTGTAAAACCCAGCAACCCCAATGGCGAATGAATAGACAATCTTTTGCATATTCGTATTGGAATCTTCCGGTAACACAAAGAAGAAGTATGCCAACGCTGCTGCAAGAAGGACAAACGGCATGATGAGGCGGAAAAACATAAAGGTGACGAGGGGCTTTTGACCACGAAACCCTGCACGCGCCAGTCTTGCACGCGCCTCTTCGGCATCAAGCAGTTTTTCAAGCTTAAATTGCTCAACAGTTTCTTTCATATACCCAACTGGTGTTGGGCGAATGCTTCCGCTGGTTTTTTGCTCAAGTTCAGCCTTTTGTTTCTCGCGGAGTTCTTTCCGGCGATTTGCAACAGAGTTCAAACGTGAAGCAAGGCGGTCGCCTTCCAAATAAGGGAGGCCGATTGTAAGAACGGTCGCAAACACAGCAATCGCAGCAAGGATTGCAATCATAAACTCTGTATTTGCTAACATGGATAAGATATCAGACATCGCATTTTCCTTTTGCGTCACACCTCTTTGCCGCCTTAGTATTTAAAGCTCACCATTTTCTTCATCACGAAGACCCCGGTGAGCATCCATAGGGCGCCGATCACAAGAAGAGCGTTTCCTGTAACAGTGTCAAACATGGTGTTGATGTATTGCGGTGTGGTCAGGTAAATCAAGAAGGTCACACCCGGAGGCAGAGAGCCAATGATCATGGCGGATGCAGTTGCCTCTGAGGACATCGCTTTGATTTTTTCCGCCATAAGTTTGCGCGACCGCAGCACATTCGAAAGGTTCGATAGAGCTTCCGACAAATTACCGCCGCTTTTTGATTGGATCGCCAGGACGATGACGAAGAAGTTCAGCTCGGGGATGGGCATGCGTTTATAAAGGCGTTGCAACGCATCTTCTAAAGGAACGCCCATACGCGTGTTGTCCAGGAGATCGCGAAACTCAATACCAATAGGATCAGGGCTTTCATTCGCGATAATCTGCAAGCATTCATTCAGTGGCAGGCCCGCTTTAATACCACGGACGACAATATCAATGGCATTGGCGAATTCATTAGTAAAAGCTTTCTGGCGGCGGTTGGCGAGAAATGAGATGAACCAACGCGGCAGGCCAACCATGCCTGCAAAGGTGACGGCGCCAACGACCATCAAGTTGTAGCCTATGAGATAGACAATACCGCCTAAAAGAAGACCGAATACCACTGAGGATATATAGAAGTTGCTGGTTTTGAGCTCAATCCCCGCTTGTTCGATACGGTCTTGAAGCGTGACTTTTTTGTCGGCCTTTTTTTGCTTTGCTTCCAGCTCTTTCAGCGTTTCTTGAAGCTCTTTGCGGCGGTCTTTTTGTTTGACAGTGTTCTTGCCAGCACTGAGTCCATTCCTTATGTCATCTTGCGCGATGGATTTGATGCGGCGCGTGGTGCGGCTGCGGGCATGAAGAGCAGGCGCGAATAAAGCATAGGCAATGCCGCCGACACTCACAAATGCAGCCAATGCAACAACCATCATCATCATCATATTCGACATAGGATGTCTCCTTATTCAGATACTGCTTTACGAAATGTCGGCAGCCTCAAGGGCTGTCGCCAATTCGCGTTCTTTTCCGAAGTAACGTGCGCGGTCCCAGAAAGCGGGGCGGGCAATGCCGGTAGACCGATGTTGGCCAAGGACGCGGCCCGATTCATCATCGCCTTCAATATCGTAAATGAAGAGGTCTTGTGTAATAATCACTTCGCCTTCCATGCCGAGGACTTCGGTAATATTTGTAATGCGCCGCGATCCATCGCGCAGACGCGACGTTTGCACAATGACGTCAATAGACCCGCAAATCATTTCCCGAATGGTCCGCGAGGGCAGGTTAAAACCACCCATGGTAATCATGCTTTCCAAACGGCTCATGGCCTCGCGCGGTGTGTTGGCGTGCAGCGTTCCCATTGAGCCGTCATGGCCGGTGTTCATGGCCTGGAGCAGGTCAAAGGCCTCTGGGCCACGCACCTCACCCACGATGATGCGTTCGGGGCGCATCCGCAGACAGTTCCGGACCAAATCACGCATGGTGATTTCCCCTTGGCCTTCTAAATTTGGTGGACGTGTCTCAAGGCGGACAACATGCGGCTGTTGCAATTGCAGCTCGGCGGCATCTTCACAGGTGATGACGCGCTCATCATCGGCAATATAGGCTGTCAGGCAGTTCAGCAGGGTGGTTTTCCCAGAGCCTGTACCACCTGAAATCAGGACATTACACCGGCATGCGCCAATGATCGCAAGAACCTCAGCGCCTTCAGGTGTAATCGTGCCAAAGTTCTGTAGATCGACGAGCTTAAGCTTATCTTTCTTAAACTTACGAATGGTCAGTGTTGGCCCATCTAAGGCAAGAGGAGGGGCAATCACGTTGACCCGGCTGCCATCAGGAAGACGCGCGTCACAAATAGGGCTCGATTCGTCAACGCGGCGGCCGACCTGACTCACAATCCGCTGACAGATATTCATCAACTGCCCGTTATCACGGAAGCGAATAGGAGTAAGTTGGATTTTACCATTCACCTCAATGAAAACGCGCTCTGCGCCATTGACCATAATGTCAGCAATGTCATCGCGGGCAAGGAGAGGTTCAAGCGGGCCATATCCTAAGACGTCATTACAAATATCTTGGAGCAGGGATTCCTGCTCCGCAATACTCATGACGACATTTTTAATCGCGATAATTTCGTTGACGATATCGCGAATTTCATCGCGGGCGCTTTCTGCATCAAGCTGCGCCAGTTGCGCGAGATCAATGGTGTCAATCAGCGCGTTAAAGATTGTTGTTTTTATTTCATAATAATCTTCAGACTTCTGTTCGATGACAGAGACTGCGGGCTCTTCAACTTTTTTTTGTGGTGCGGCATCATGACTCTGCGCGCCTGTCGGCTTGACCGCTTCAGGTGACTCTGCTGCCGGTTTTGCTTCAGGGGGAGGTGAGGTGGTGTTTCCCACTGATGGAGCGCGTTTCGTTAGTGCTTTGCTCTTCCCACCGGAGCTTCTTTTCCCAAACATGTATTTGCGCTCCTATGACGCACTGATCTTGCCCTATGCGCTGCGCTTTTTCTTGAAAACGCTGAAAATGGAGGATTTGTCCGTGGCTTTCTCTGGTTCCCGCCCGAGCAATTCAGAGGTGAAGGCTTCCAACTCTGCGACCACGGCTGACTTTTCATCCACTTCCGCCAGCATTTGACCATTGTTGCTTGCGACCCCAAATGTATGCGGATCGAACTGCAATACTGCTGTGGCTTTGACGCCAATGGCTTCGGCAAAATCTTTTGTGGGAATCTCTGGACGTTTTGGAACACCAGATTGGTTGATCACCAGGCGCGCCGGGTTATCATTTGGCCGCGCTGATTTGAGGATTTCAAAGTAATTTTTCGCATTGCGCAGACTTGCCAAATCTGGAGACGCGACAATCACAATGTCATCCGCGGTGAGCAGGACACTTTTACTCCATGCAGTCCACAGATGCGGCATATCGATAATAACGTAAGGGACGCTTTTACGAACAATATCCAGCACGCTTTCAAATGCGATTGGGTCGAGATCAAATTCACGGTCCAATGTGCTGGGCGATGTGAAGAGGCTTAGGCGCTCGGTTTGCTTCACGAGTAAACGGTCTAACAGCACATCATCTACGCGTTCAGGGGACATGATCGCGTCACCGATGCCTTGTGCGGGATCTTGATTAAAGTCGAGACCGGTTGTGCCAAATGGCAGGTCCAAATCGACAATTGTCGCTCCCTCTTTGAGGCGTTCAGCGATGATCCAGCCGACATTATGCGCGAGTGAGCTTGATCCTACACCGCCCCGTGCGCCCACAAAAGCAATGTTGCGGCCAATTGGCTGTGCGTCCGGGTCAACATACAATGATGAGACCGTCTCGATCACTTGCAGTGAATTGATAGGGTTGATCATATACTCACTGACGCCTTGCCGGATCAGTTCGCGATAGATGGTGATGTCGTTTGTTTGTCCAACGACGATGACTTTCGTGCTGGGATCGCACACGGCGGCCAACTTCGCGAGTTCTTCTAAGATTTTCTGACCTTGCTCATTTGTCTCCACAACAATGAGGTTGGGTGTCGATAAATCTTGGAAATGCACGGATGCTGTTTCAATGCCACCCATTTGCACGGTCAGATGCGCTTTTGCGAGGCGGCGATCGTCTGCCGCGCCTTGGAAAGCGTCCGCCGTTTCAGGGTTTTCGCAAAAGACGTGAATGCTGATCCGCGGCACAGGCGCGAGGGAAGACACCTGTTGTGAACGTGTTGGCTGCTCTGTGATCTTCACCGGAGACGCATCATCCGGATGACCATCGGCGCCCAATGTCGCATTGGTATCAGGCTGATAGGATTCTGTCTTATTACTCATCGTCGTGTACCTTCGTGGCATAGTCGTTTGATTAGGATGCTCTGTACTTATTCGACATTGCTAACGTCAGCCGATTCGGCCTCGGTTCTGGTGGCTGCCGTTGTCTCACCTGTTCTGTAATTTTTCAGTACAGTTGAGCGCCGGTCTGCATCGGCTCCGGTCATGTTGCGTGGTGCGATGAGATCGCCTGGATCTTCCACCATAGCGGCAAGGTTATTTTGTGCCGCACAGCCGAAATTATTCCATGGGACATTGCGTGAATTTGTTGCCATATTGTGATCCCACACGCCGCAATTGTTCACAGATGCTTCGTAGTGGCTGAACGATACGATAACCGGTGCGGCGGCATCGCCTGGAGACGCTGGGTAGGAGGTACGCGTAATAGCGCCGCTCTCAACACCCGTATCGGCGATATTTGCTGCAATAGCCTTTGCAACACGCGATGCAGAACTTGCATTCGATGTGCTGGTTGGCGCGGCGACCTTAATTTGACCGCGCCCTTTTTGTTTATAGGCTGAAACGAATGCCGCAAGATTAGCGCGGTCCGTCGTGTTGAGGCCCCGTTGTCCAGGCTCTACAGCAAGTTCCAAAGTGGCCGTCGTTTCCGCAACTTCAATGGGGAAGTTGTCTGCAACGGACATCGCCTGGTCAGTGCCATTATACTCGTGCACACAAGCCGTCATCATGGTCGATGAGAGAAGGGCGCAGCTAATGGTCAGAGCTTTTGTAAGTTTCGTCATGACATCCTCGATTCTGACTGAAAAGGTTTGCACCTCTTGTTGTTACTTCACGATGAACCCAACGGGCCCTTTAAGTGTCTTTGTGCCAAGAGCGTCTTTGCCTGGGCCATAAACGGCGTTCAGGCGGCCCAGAAGATTGCCGTCCGAGTCACTCGGAGGGGCAAACTTATCGGCTGGTGTCGCGAGATTGCTCTCATGGGTTGGGCCCACAAGATAAGGCGTCACAATGACAACAAGCTCTGTTTGATTGCTCAAGAAGTCACGGCTGCGTGCCAAGGCGCCAATCACAGGCAGGTCTTTCACTCCTGGAATGCCATCAAGGCTTTGCTTCATCTGATCTTTGATCAAGCCCGCCATCACAATACTGCCGCCACTTGGCAGTTCCAATGTGGTTTCTGCGCGGCGCACGGTCAGGGAAGGAATGTTCAAACCGCCAACGATAATTTGATTACCATCCTCATCAAACGCAATGCCGCCATTCGCCAGAATGGAATTGTCATTTGATGTTTCACTGACTTCCGTTGAAATCTTAAGTGAGATTCGCCCCTCACTGAGAACAACTGGCGTAAAGGCAAGGCCTACACCGAAAGGCTTGAACTCAATCGAGACATTGCCGTCACGGTCGCGACCAACCGGCACCGGGAATTCACCACCGGCGAGGAAGTTCGCTGACTCCCCTGAAATGGCGGTCAGGTTCGGTTCGGCAAGCGTGCGCACAAGACCTGTGCGTTCCAAGGCGCGGAAATCACCGTTGTAACGGTCCCCACCGGGATCAACATCCAAGACGCTGAGAACGGAACTGTTCAATGCCCGGCCCGTTAAGCTGAATGGATTGTTGCTAACGAGAGAAAACGTCGTATTGCCATCAACAAGGGTTGCGCCTAAGTTCACGCCGAACTGTTTGGCGATAGACCGCTGCATTTCAACGACTTTGACCTTCAGCATCACTTGCTCGCCACCGTCAATGGTGATCATATTGACAACATTCTCTGGATTTTCGACAAAACGATAAGCCAGGTCGCGCGCCTTATCCGCCATCGCCGCAGTCGCAACATTTCCGCTGAGGATAATGTTATCCTTCATCGCTTGAACTTTGACCTTCGAGTCTGGCAAATATTTGTTGATAGCGCTGATCAGAGGGCGAATATCGCGCTCGACACACACTTCTAAGTTCAAAAGCTGTTTGCCGCCCGCATCAAAGAAGAAAATGTTGGTTTGGCCAACTTTTTTTCCAAGCAAATATGTTTGACGCGATGTTTTAATCACGGCGTCAACGATCTCGGCATTGGCAACCAAAACGTCTGCCGCATCCACCGGTAAGTCCACAATCGTGGCTTTATCAAGATGGATATACATCCGTTTCGTTGGATTGACGACGCCACCAACATTAATGCGTGCTTGACCGACTGTGGTCTGGGCTTCCGCGTTGAGAGATTTGAATGCTGTGAGGCCGGCTACCGCAAGACTCAAGCACGTCACAAAAGAAACAATGCGTTTTTTTGAAATTGACCAGGTCATTATTTGCTGCTCCCGACAGTCACAGTGGTCTCCGCGCCATAACGGAAGACGCGGAGCATGCCTGCTGATCTATAATTCGACTCTTGATTTGCGGCGTTTGGCCCGGAGTCGCTTAAGCTGCGGAGAGAAAGAGACAATTCACCGACAGCTTTGTTGCGCGCAAGGCTCTCTGCCTGTTCTGGACGAAGTTCGAGTGTTGCTGTTTTCCCCACAACGACCTTCTCATCTCCGACTTCTTTAAAGGTTTGGTCGATCGCCAGGACGCGGACATTCTCAAGGAACGTGCTTGAGCGGTAAGCTGTGCGGCTATCGCCAGAGACTTTTTCAGTCACGATCACATCGACACGGTCATTGGGAAGAATGAACCCGCCAGCCCCCGTTTCAGGAGAGATGCGTGTGGAAATCGCGCGCATACCCGGCTGTAAGACAGCCGCCATAAACCCGTTATCATCGGCTTTGACAAGTTTGCCAACGGTAATGGGTTCGCCTGCATTCAGAGGAGCGCGCACAACGGAATTGTTCGCTTCAGACAAAGCATCGCCACGGCGTGTCTTTGTGATGTAGGCGGGACTGACCGCATTTTCCGGCCAGGCTTGCCAGCGCAGGCTGCCCGATTTAACGGTATCGCCGCGCGCCATGTTTTTCGATGCGACCAGAACTTCCGTCGTTGGCATCTGAACAATTTGCGCGGGAGAATTGGCGTTTGCTGTGCTTTCGTCGGATACCATTCCGCGAACCAGCAAAGCGGCTCCACCGGCTGCCAGCACGGCTACAACCAGAACTGCAATTCGTGCGATTCCCATGTCTCTCTTCCTTTACTTATGGGTATGTCCACCCGATACAAGACTCGCTCATAGCTTAAAAAGTGAGCGATTGTGAGATCAACTCACT
>JANQLI010000171.1 GCA_028280675.1 Alphaproteobacteria bacterium | reverse complement strand
AAGCCATTGCGGCCTCATTCGAATTTTTTCCACCCAATACGGAAAAAATGGAAGAGGTGTTGTGGACGTCTCTTCAGCGTTTAGAACCTTTATCGCCGTCTTTTGTGTCTGTGACGTATGGCGCGGGCGGCTCGACGCGTGAACGCACGCACAATACGGTCAAGCGGATTTTGGATGAAACGGCGCTTGCGCCCGCGGCCCATCTTACGTGTGTCAGTGCGACACGCGCTGATGTGGACGAGGTGATCCGCGCTTATTGGGCGGCCGGGGTGCGGCACATCGTGGCGTTACGCGGTGATCCCCCAGAAGGGGTGGGTGAAACCTATGCGCCGTATCCTGGTGGGTATGTGAATGCGGCCGATCTGACGGCAGGGATTAAAGCGATTGCCGATTTTGAAATTTCCGTGGGCGCTTATCCGGAAAAGCATCCGGAGTCAGCGTCCTTCGATGCGGATATTGATATGCTCAAGGCGAAAGTCGATGCAGGGGCCACGCGGGCGATCACCCAATTCTGTTTCGATAATGACACCATCGCCCGTTATCGGGATCGTGTCCGCGCGGCTGGCATTGCGATTCCGATTGTGCCCGGCATCATGCCAGTGGTCAGTTTCAAGGGCCTGTTGAATTTTGCCGGGCGTACTGGCGCGAGCGTGCCAGATTGGATGCATACACTGTTTGATGGCCTGGATGAGGATTCGGAAACGCGCAAATTGATTGCGGCCACGGCGGCGGCTGAGCAATGTTTTGCGTTACAAGACGAAGGCTTCGACGCCTTCCATTTTTATACACTCAATCGCGCAGACTTAACTTATGCGACATGTTACATGCTCGGTCTGCGCCCAACACAGAAGGACACTTGATATGTCAACACGTGACGAACGGCGTGCGCGTCTCGAAGACGATATTCAAAACCGCATTCTGTTGTTGGATGGGGCCATGGGCACCATGATCCAAAGCTATCAATTAGACGAAGCGGATTACCGCGGTGAACGGTTCCAAGATGTTTCCCTCGATCAAAAGGGCAACAATGATTTGCTTTGCCTGACGCAGCCCCACATCATCAAAGAGATTCACAAAGCCTATTTTGATGCAGGCGCGGATATTGTTGAGACCAATACGTTTAACTCAACCTCCATCAGCCTTGCTGATTATGGCATGGAAGATTTGGTGGAGGAGTTCAATACTGCCGCAGCGCGCATCGCCCGTGAAGCCGCTGATGAAGTGGAGGCGGCGAACCCCGGCCGTATCTGTTATGTCGCTGGGGTGCTCGGGCCAACCAACCGCACCGCCAGTATCTCACCGGATGTGAACGATCCCGGTTTTCGCAATGTCAGCTTCGATGAACTGCGTGTAACGTATAAAGACGCGACAATCGCCTTAATCAAAGGCGGGGCCGATCTCATCTTGATCGAGACGGTGTTCGATACGCTCAATGCCAAAGCGGCCGCCTTTGCTGTGGAGGAAGTGTTTGAAGAACTTGGCGAAACCTTACCGGTCATGATTTCAGGCACCATTACGGATAAATCGGGGCGCACGTTGTCCGGTCAAACACCGGAAGCGTTTTGGTATTCCATGCGCCATGTGAAGCCGTTCAGTGTTGGTTTTAACTGTGCTCTTGGCGCCGATGAGATGCGCCCGCATGTGGAAGAGGTATCGCACGTGGCCGATTGTTATGTCAGCGCGCACCCCAATGCAGGTCTTCCCAATGAATTTGGCGAATATGACGAAACGCCGGATATGATGGCCGATGTGATCGCTGAATTTGCGACCGCTGGCCTGGTGAATATTATTGGCGGGTGTTGCGGCACAACGCCGGATCATATTCGCGCCTTTAAACAGAAACTGGACAATGTTGCGCCGCGTGTGCGTCCGCACATCGATGAGCGTCTGCGTCTGTCCGGCCTTGAACCTTTTGTAGCGTAAACACATGATTCCAACATTTATCAATATTGGCGAGCGCACCAATGTGGCGGGCTCAGCGGTCTTCAAAAAACTCATTCTGAATGAACAGTTCGATGAGGCGCTGGCGGTTGCGGCGCAGCAAGTCGAGAACGGCGCGCAGGTCATTGACGTGAATATGGATGAAGCGATGCTCGATTCCGAAGCCTCCATGGTGCGCTTTTTGAATCTCATCGCGTCTGAACCGGCGATTGCGCGGGTGCCGATCATGATCGACAGCTCAAAATGGTCAGTGATTGAAGCGGGCCTGCAATGTGTGCAGGGCAAAGCCATTGTCAATTCGATCAGCCTCAAAGAGGGTGAAGAACCGTTTATTGACCAGGCCAAAAACGTGCTGCGCTATGGCGCAGCCGTTGTCGTCATGGCATTCGATGAAGTGGGGCAGGCGGACTCGATTGATCGCAAGTTTGAGATTTGCAAACGCTCCTACGATATTCTTGTCAACCAAGTTGGTTTTCCACCGGAAGACATTATTTTTGACCCGAATATCTTTGCGGTCGCGACCGGAATTGAAGAGCATGACAATTACGCCGTCGATTTCATTGAAGCCACGCGCCTGATCAAAGAAAACCTGCCACATGCCAAAGTGTCGGGCGGTCTGTCGAATGTGTCGTTTTCTTTCCGCGGCAACAATGTGGTGCGCGAAGCGATGCATTCGGTGTTTTTGTATCACGCCATTAAAGCGGGTCTCGATATGGCCATCGTCAATGCCGGGCAGCTTGCCGTCTATGACGACATCCCGTCCGCGCTGCGCGATGCGGTGGAAGATGTGATCCTCAATCGCCGGTCCGATGCCACAGAACGTCTTCTCGATATTGCTGATGACTATAAAGGTCAAGGAGGGCAAAGGAAAAAAGAAGACCTCTCCTGGCGCGAAAATGATGTGAATGCGCGCCTTACCTATGCGTTGGTGCAAGGCATCACTGATTATATTGAAGAGGATGTCGAAGACGCGCGCCAGCAAGCGGACCGGCCGCTGCAAGTGATCGAAGGCCCGCTCATGGACGGGATGAATGTGGTCGGGGATCTGTTTGGTGATGGCAAAATGTTCCTCCCGCAAGTGGTGAAAAGCGCGCGCGTGATGAAACAAG
>JANQLI010000143.1 GCA_028280675.1 Alphaproteobacteria bacterium | reverse complement strand
CCTCTGTGATTGGTTTTTTCATTTGCGCGTTTCTGTTTCAAAAGGCGTTAAATCACGATGAATGGAAAGAGCGAATTTTTGGCGATGGGGCGATTTTCTTTGGCGCGTCCATCCCGGTGATTTGTTTGCTGGCGGTCTCGCAAGTCCTGTTTCCGGCGGACCCTAATGAAAACGAAAGTGTGATTGCGCGCACCTTTCCGGCGGTTGAAAATTTACAAGTCAGTATTGGCGCCTTGGATGAACGCCTGACCAGTATTGATGAGGGCATTGCCGATCTCAACGAAGGTGTCTCGGAGATCAATGAGGGGGTGTCGGAAATCCGCGAAGACGTGAAAGGTCTGAAACGCGAAACAAGCGATAATCCCCGCAAAGAGCTCGCTAATCTTGGTGTGCAATGGAGCGGTGATAATTTTCTGCAAGCGCTGGCCGATGGCGACACGTCCACAGTGCAGCTTTTTGTCGATGGCGGCATGCGGCCGGAAAATGCGCGCAATCAAGGACGGCCATTGCCGATTATGCTGGCCAAAAATACCTTTAATGTCGAAGAGATGTTAGCCGAGGTGCTGCGAACCGGTGTTGCCGTTGATTATCCGTTTCCTTCGGGCAATATTTCAGGGCCCAAAACCCACACCATGTTGAGTTGGGCCATTCAAGTGGAAAACGCACCGCTTGTGGAGGCGCTTATTGAAAATGGCGCCGATGTGAATAAAGAGGTTGAAGCCTCTGCGGTGATGGGGATCGGGGCCGTCTATCATCCCCTGCCGCTTGCGGTCGCGCGCGGGTCGTTTGACATCGCCGCCGTGCTGCTTGACAACGGCGCCGACCCAGCGATCGGAAATCACATGGCTTACCGCGCCCTCACAATGGGATGGGACCGCTTAACCGCCCGCGGCGATGCGGCCAAAGCCCAAGATCTTCTCAGCCGATTAGAGCCATCGGGCGCAGCCAAAGAAAAAGTGGATGCGGAATTGCGTTTGATTGCCATTAAGCAAGAGCTGACCGATGTGGCGCTCGAGTCCATGCGCTCTGTTAGTCAGGCTGAAAAGCGGCGTTATGATGCGCGCTATGATGAATTGCAAGTCGAGCGCCGTGCATTGGTGCAAAAATACGGTTTGAAAGACGAGTAGTTATCAGGATGGCGCAAGCCAACCTTTGCGGTTGGTCAACCGTGCATACCACACAAGAATCACCGTCACGGCGATCTGCATCAGATTGCCAATCAAGAATGCGGGTGGACTGTCTGTGCTCAGCGCATGGCCCATAGTGAGCAGGGCGCCTATAAGGGAAGCGGCGAAAACATAAAACGCCGCGGATTTTTTCAGCAGTAATAGTGCACACCCAAGCGCGCCGCTGAAGACGGCCAGGGCAAATGCAGCCGTGGCCCAAAGTGGGCGCGTTTCAACGATCATGCGATACCCTTCCGGCATCGCGGCGATATTTTCTGTGCTCATTTGCGCTATAAAATTCATCACCCCGGCGAGATTATAAAGCAGCGTCACTGCGCCAATCAGCCAGAAGCTCCAATGTACCGTGCGCCCGTCATCGGCCATGATGTCTCTCCTTGTCGGCGGTCATTTGCCCAGGTCATGTGAATAGTCTACCCTGGCAAGCAGAAGGTTACACCAAAATGTAGTGTCACGCGATGTGGCTTGAAAGGGGGTGCCCATGTCTGTGGCGATGTTGACTCTTGCTGCGATTGAGTTTGCCGCACTGATATGGTTGGCGCGCCAATGGTTTGGGCAGACAAGCAATCTCGCACTGCTGCTTGGATTGACCATCCTGTTTCCCATTGCCTTTGACGCCTTCAGCAATGGGATCGGGCGCTTTATGGGCCATGGTGATGCGCTTGAAACGCTCATTCGTTTTCGCATGACTTGGTATTACTTTTGTATGCCGTTTTTAGTGCCAATTGCTGTTTTGCTGCTCGGCTACGCAGGTTTTGCCTGGGCGCGGAATAAAGCGGTGATCTTGGGTGTGCTCGCCGCCGCTATCGCCACAGGCGTTTATCAAATCATCGCCTATTGGGACATGGCGCTGTACCCTGCCTGTATTTTTGATATGAAGCGCTATGTGCTGGAAGTATATCCCGATCAAGCCTGCCGTCCGGACGATGTGGGGCGCGGTGACTTTGCCCTCTCACCCGTTGTGCCCATTGCGGCAATGGTCTTGCTGCTGACAAGTTTTGTGTTGGTATGGAAAACGAAGTTCTATTGGGTCACAATTCTATTTGTACTCAGCAATATTGCCTCAGCCATTGTCGTGCAGCTTCCCCATAAAGGCATGATGACCTTTATTTCTTACCCCTTTGATGGCGTGCTCGGCTTTTTGATCTGTTTTACCGCGATGAAGCTGTATCAACGGATAGCGGGAGAGTCCTACATGTTATCCCCGACTTGATCGGGGATCTATTGGCTGTTCTACACTGAAAGCACTTGCAGTTTGCGACGTGCGCCACGTCACGCGTATTTATGACATCTCACTGACATTGGATTCCCGCTTTCGCGGGAATGACAAAGGCGTGTCTGCTCGCAGGCCAATGGTCAGATCATTTGGGTCTCATAAATCGCAGTTCATTAATGCGGCAAATTCATATGATGATGCTTCAATCATTATGTCTAGAAACCGCTCATCATCAATGCCCATCTCTGCTTTAATGTCATCATTAGACATGATTGGCGCTAACATGGCATATTCATAGGCTTCAGCACTCATGCCATCGTCAAAAGACTTCACTCTGCATTCGCATTCAGCACGCGCTCTTGTTGGATCATAAGGGCGATCATCAACACCATAAGCTTCTTCACCCGCCATTTCGTTTAGCTCTTCAATGGTGTTACGGGTCAGTTCCGAAACATCTTCTTTATTTCGCCTTTCTTTGTCTTGCGCCATGCACGCTGTAATATAAGTTTCGACGCGATCATCAGCAAAACTCCCATTTGTCAGGGCCAATGAGAGGAAAGAAACACAAATGAGCATGAGACTTTTGGGTGTGTTAGACATTTTGCGGCTCCTTACGGACAACAAAACACTGCACTGTGTGAGGAAGAGAAGTATAGCACAGGCGGGGCGGCATGTCAGCTTTTGAGGATGCCCCCTAACACTTGCGCATGGCTGAATAATTCCGCACACTCGGGTTATGACCACAGCACTCATCACACATCTTGATTGCCTCAAACATCAGATGCAGGCGGGCCATCCGGAGCGGCCGGATCGTTTGCGTGCCGTTCTGGCGGCGCTTGAAGAGGAGGCGTTCCAAGATGTGCGGCGCGTCGATGCGCCGCTCGCCGATGTCGCCATGATCGCCCGCGCCCATCCGCGCGCGCATGTGGAGGAGGTCTTGTCCCTCATTCCCGATGCGCAAGGCTTTTACGCTTTCGATCCCGACACCAGCGCCGGACCGGGATCGCGTGCGGCCATCTTGCGCGCCGCGGGGGCGGTGCCGCAAGCCATCGACATGGTGATGGCGGGCGACGTTAAAAACGCTTTTTGCGCGGTGCGTCCTCCCGGACATCATGCGGAAGCCACCCGCGTTATGGGTTTTTGTTTTTTCAACAACATTGTCATTGGTGCGCATCACGCCCGCGCTGCCCATGGGCTGACCCGCATCGCCGTGATCGATTTTGATGTGCATCACGGCAATGGCACTCAGGCGCTGTTTTGGAACGACAAAGATTTGTTTTATGGCTCAACCCATCAAGCGCCGTTTTATCCCGGCACCGGCGATGCCGATGAAGTGGGGCAGGGCAACATCGTCAATGCGCCTTTGGCGGCGGGCAGTGGATCGATTGCCTTTCGCACCGCCATAGAGACGCGCATTGTGCCCGCGCTGGACGCCTTTGCACCAGAGTTTCTGCTCATCTCCGCTGGCTTTGATGCGCATATGCGCGATCCGCTCGGGCAGTTAGACTTAACCGACGATGATTTCGCCTGGGTGACGGATCAATTGATCGCAGTGGCGGGGACACATTGCAATGGCCGCGTGGTGTCGCTGCTCGAAGGCGGGTATGATATTGACGCTCTTGCCAGCGCGTCTGCTGCCCATGTGCACAGCTTGCTGCGCGCTTAAGCCGGTTGCTGTTTTTTCACGACGCTGATCACATGGCGTACCGGGACTGAGAGAATATCAATCACCCCCCAGAGAAAAACCGATAGCAGACTTGCGATCAAAATGCGCGGTGTGCTGCCCCGTTCAGACATCTGAAGCAGGCAGTCTTTGTCTGCGTGATTCTGCGCAGAACAGATGATCTCCGATAACATTGTATCGAAGGCGTTGACATATGGCCACCCGAACAAAGTGGCGGCCTCTAATAAGAAGCCACAGCCTAATGTTATCATGATCAGTCCCAAGAGGTTTTTGCCAGGCGATGTTTGTGACCAGGCAAAGAAAATCAAAAGGGCGAAACCCAGCGTGTATAGGAGGCTCAAATAACTGCTATCGTCATGCATGGGTTTTATGTATTGGCTGTGTTTGCGGCAGAAGGGTTCAGAAGCATTTGAATGAAGCGCACCACTGTGGCGCCGATGCACAAGAGACCCCACACCATGATGCTCAGAATGGAATATCTCCAGAGGTGTTCACGAAGCGACGCTCCCCATGACCCTTGTTCCTGAAACAAGACCGGTTCCGTCTCTTGAGGCGTATGCGATGTGACAGTGGGGTCGCTGATGACTGAGCTGCTCAGCAATGCCATGACGAGAGACGTAACGGCAATGACGCCAATCAGCACCATAAGGGACAAAAAGCGTTGGCCTGCTTGTTTGCGCGACCATGCAAAGACAACACACAGTGTTAAAATCAATAAAGAAAATTGTAGCATTTATAAAGATCTATGGATATGAGACACGCATATATCGTTGCTGGTGCGCCAATAGCACATTTATTAGGGGTTGTATAGCGAAATTTCGTTTCCCGTAACGTTCTTTCTGCACATTCTGGAATCCCATGTTGGGACAGTGATGCGAAACCAATCGATGTTATCGCAGTGATCCGCTTTCTGTTTATGTGTGATGAACGATGCGCGTTTAAGCGGGAAGCCGTTTTTTCACGAAACCGATAATCCCCCGCACCGGGATGGAGAGGATGTCGATCAAGCCCCAGAGAAAAACGCTGATGATACCCATAATGATAAACCTATCGAAGAGAGAGGGTTGGCGTCCATCGTACAAACCTGGGCCGCCAATTGTCGTCCGCCCGTATTCGATGTCGTTCATGAGCGGCCAACGAAGCCATTCCATCGTAGTGAAAATAGAAACAACCACTATCATAACCACAGCAAGGGCGATCACTTTTGACTGAGGTGTTGGAAGGAGCCACGCTAACAGAATTAAAAACGGAGTGGCTCCAATCAGATACGCATCCCAATAGGGAATAAAAAACTCGGACATTTCTTATCCCTTCATCAATTTCTGAAGATGGGTTGTCCAAACATGTTTCGTGGCAAGATAAATGTTCGATGCGACATCTATAACGCCCCACCAAAACACACTTATTAAAAAACTTCCCCAAAGCCCTTGTAGGAGAGAGAAAATCCAGCTACCGCTTTTGTCAAAAAACTCGGGGCGAATGCCGGGCTGAATCTGATCAGGATTCGGATCGTCATACAATGCTTGGCCAAGAAGTACATCCGTAACGTGATAATATAAACTTCCGGCCAGCAATATTATGATGAACAGCAAGAATCGCAATCTGTTGTCTTCTCTCGACCATGCGAGAAGGTTGAGTACAAAGAAGAATGCTAAGTTAATCCAAATCATGATAAATTAAGCACATTGACAAACAACTATTAGTATTGCGATTGCCTTTATGCCACTTTTACTGTGCCTTGTATAGGGACGGTCCACGTGTCGATGATATCGTATGGATTGCCCGCAAAATCTTTTGCTTTATGGACAGAAATGGGGATTAGATCTGGGTCTTCGGTTCGATAGAGAAATTTTGCTGTTTCGACGAAGCGAAAAGGGTCGGAGAATTCATCATAAAATCGAATATGTGAAATCCCTGAAAACCGGGTCATTGTTGATTTGGCTCCGAAACGCTTTGTTACAACGCGTCCGCGAAATCTGCCAGATAAGGTCGCCTCACCAAAGACGTAATTTGCACTGCCGAAGTCATAGACGTTTCGAAACATGTAAGTGAATGGGCCATTTTTAACCTTCAATGCTTCATCCCGAATCTGATGCTCAA
>JANQLI010000122.1 GCA_028280675.1 Alphaproteobacteria bacterium | reverse complement strand
CGCCGCCGGTGAAAACCGCGGCGTCATCGTCACGTGTATAGCGCTGCATATGGTCGCTCAAGTGGTTCAAACTATGTTACCTTGGCCATCGCCGGAGCGTCGGCCGCTGTGTTGCGTTTGGGGAGGTCTCAACCTCTCCCGGTGGTTGCTGAGAACACGAAAGAAACCAGCATGGTCATGCCTTTCCTTCGGTTCTTGTTGCAGGGAGCTCATACATCCGCTCTTGGGCGTTTTCCTTCTTTTGACCCGTTCGGCGGCGTATAAGCCAAGATTCGACGAGGACATCATATGTCGGAGCGATCGATCTCTACAATCTGTTTCTTCATCGCAGTGGCGGCAGCGGCGTCTTTTTGTGGCCGCGCCCGTACGATGCGAGATGTCATAGCATGATCCGTTATGGTCAAGAAATGGTAAATTTGCTCAAAAACCTAACGATTTTTAAAGACTTTTCGCATGATGTGGTATGATATGAACCGCACATCTCAGGAGATGCCGATTTGTTTCATTTTGCCGCTTTTCAGGGCCGAATGCGCCTCTCTGAAGCTGTTTCAGTGTGTCTGAAACGCTTAGGGGCTATGCTGGGGGGCCTCTTGATCGCGCTGACAGTCATGGAAACGGCGTCCTTTCCTGTGGTGTCCTCGGCCCAGGCTGGCACGCCGATCTCGGTCACCGATGCCCGTATCGGGCTCCACCCGGATAAGACCCGTTTCGTCATAGAGCTCTCCAAAACTGTCAAATTTCGTGTTTTTACTCTCGATAATCCTAAACGCGTGGTGATTGACCTTCCTCAAGTGGACTGGAAGCTGCCCTTTAATAGCGGCAAACGCGGCATGGGACCTATCCGCAATGTGCGTTACGATCTCTATCGTGCCGGGACTTCACGCCTCGTGCTCGACCTGGACCAACCCTTGAAATTGGAACAAGCGTTTATCATTCCGGCGCAATCCGGTGATGGGCGCCGCTTGGTGATGGACTTCAGTCCGACCACGGCTGTGCTGTTCAGTGAAAAGGCCGGTTGGCCGACCGATAATTGGGATGGCAGTGCGCCTGTGGGCACAGCAAAAAAAGCTGTGCCGATCCCGGTTGTCAAAAAACGCATGATTGTGATCGACCCCGGTCACGGTGGAAAGGACCCAGGCGCCCGCGGCAAGAGCGGCGTCAATGAAAGCGACGTTGTCCTCGCCATGTCGAAAGCCCTTAAAAAAGAGCTCGAAAACTCAGGGCGTTATCGTGTGGCTTTGACACGTGAGGACGATTCCAGTTTGAAATTACGTGACCGTATCAAGATTGCCCGCGACAAAGGCGCCGAATTGTTTCTCTCTATCCATGCGGATGCGATTTCCGGAAAATCAGATGTGCGCGGCGCATCGGTTTACACGCTTTCTTCCAAAGCGTCGGATAAAGAGGCGGCCGCTCTGGCGGAAAAAGAAAATCAGGCCGATCTCCTTCTCGGCGTTGATATGATGAGCAATTCGGATGAGGTGAATGACATCCTCATTGATCTCGCAATGCGCGATACCATGAATGGATCTGCGCAATTTGCACGGATTTTGTTGCAGGAAATGCAGAAAAGCACCCGTTTGGTGAAGAATTCGCATCGCTCCGCCAGTTTGGTGGTCTTGAAGGCGCCGGATGTTCCCTCCGTCCTTGTGGAAATGGGGTATCTCTCCAATAGGGGCGATGAGAAGAACCTGAAATCTGCTAAGTGGCGGACAAAACTCGCGAAATCCATGGTGAAAGGGATTGATCGCTACTTTGGCGCCAGTGGGGTCTTTGTCGAAGCAAGCCGCTAGGCTCCCGTTTCTCGCGGTCCTTTGACCGCATTGCAGGGATTTCTCAGTCCAAACCCTGCCTTTCCACAGGAATCTCGGCTAAATTAGCCTTAGAATCGCCCAATTGAGCGGAAACAACCAGGACTGTTGAGTGAGGGGAAGGCCCAAGTCTACTGATTGAAAGGCTACTGACTGATCAGACCTTTTTTAGGAAAGGTCCGTTATAACAGCCAGTGTTCATGGGCAGAGTGAAGAGTGAGCAATGACCACCAACGACCACGATCAAAATGATCATCCTCAAGGGGAAGAAGAACGCCGAGCGGATGGGGTGAGTGATCCAGCGCAAACAACGCGCACTCTGACGCCAAAGGAAGGTGAAGAGCCCCCCTATGGCGAGGAGTCTCCCTATGAAGATAGTGGACCTTTTGAGGAAGACCCCTTTGATGAGGAAGAGTTCGAGGATACGCCCTTTGATGAAGAGATTGAGGAGGAGCCGGTCGAGCGTCCAAAAACCAAGCGCCCACAGGCCACGGTTATTGTCCCAGCGCGTGAAGAGAAGACCTCCAAAAAACGGAAGCCTTGGCTCATCTTGCGCATGATGGCGTGGACCTTAAGCACGGGAACGATTTTGGCTGTGGTTGCTATTCTCGTGGTTGCGGTTTATCTCATCCAGCTCAGCCAGACATTGCCAAGCGCGCAGGCGATGAAAAATTACGAGCCGCCGATCACGACCCGTGTCCATGCGGGGGATGGCAGCTTAATCGCGGAGTTTGCTCGCGAGCGCCGTTTATTCGTGCCATTCGATAAAATGCCGGATCGCTTAGTGCATGCCTTTCTCTCAGCGGAAGATAAAAATTTCTATCAGCACCAAGGCGTCGATCCGCAAGGTATCGTTCGTGCGGCGATCGCAAACATCGACAATCTGCGCAATGACCGCCGCCTCGAAGGCGCATCCACGATTACCCAACAAGTGGCGCGGAATTTCCTTTTGGACAGTGAGCAAAAACTTGAACGGAAAATCAAAGAAGCGCTCATCGCGATCCGTATGGAACAGCTCTATACCAAAGAAGAGATTATGGAGCTTTATCTCAACCAGATTTATCTCGGGTGGCGGTCCTATGGTGTTGCGTCCGCTGCGTTGAATTATTTCGATAAGTCTCTGGAAGAGATGACGCTTGGTGAGGTCGCCTATCTTGCGGCATTACCAAAAGCGCCAAACAACTATCACCCCATTCGTCGTTATGAAAACGCGATTGCACGGCGCAATTGGGTTATTTCGCGCATGTTGGTGAATAATTACATCACACCAGAAGAGGCCGCCGCCGCACAAGCTGAAGAGCTCATTACATTTGAACGCCCCGTGGGCGCACAAACAATCGAAGCAGAATATTTTGCTGAGGAAGTGCGCCGCGAACTTTACCAAGTGTACGATGAAGAAGGGCTTTACGAAGGTGGTCTATCAGTTCGCACGTCCCTCGACACACAGATGCAAGCCTATGCTCGCGATGCCTTGCGTGGCGGCTTGATCGAATATGACCGGCGTCATGGGTGGCGCGGGCCCTTCGCGCAAATCGAGTTTACACAAGACACATGGCAAGATGACTTGAATGCGGTGAAAGCGCCGCGGGATGTCTCGCCGTGGACTGTCGCGCTTGTGTTGTCAGTGGGACAAAACGCTGCCCAGATTGGCTTGCCTGATGGATCGACCGGAGAGATTCCCTTTGAAGAAGTGACCTGGGCGCGCCCTTGGGCGAAAGGGGAGCGTGTTGGCGCCGCACCGAAATCTGTGAGCTCTGTTCTGCGTGCGGGTGATGTTGTGTTTGTCGAGCCTGTGTCTGAATCCGATGTTGAAGGCGCAGACAATACAAGCGGTGTTCAAGTCGGGTTTCGTAACAGATATGGCCTGCGCCAAATTCCAGAGGCGAATGGTGGCATCGTTGCGATGGACCCGCATACGGGCCGTGTCTTTGCCATGGTTGGCGGCTTTAGCTTTGAAGGCAGTGAATTTAACCGCGCAACCCAAGCGAATCGCCAGCCTGGGTCTTCCTTTAAGCCGCTTGTTTATGCAGCCGCCATGGACTCTGGCTATACGCCTTCAAGCATTATGTTGGATGGCCCCTTGGTTGTGGAGCAGGGGCCGGGGCTCCCACTTTGGAAACCGAAAAACTACACGGACAAATTTTACGGTGAGTCAACGCTGCGTGTTGGGATTGAGCAATCGCGCAACTTGATGACGGCGCGTCTTGCTCTCGATATGGGGATGACCCCGATTGTGGAATATGCCCGTAAGTTTGGCGTTATCGATGATTTACAGCCGACGCCTGCAAATGCTTTAGGAGCGACGGAAACAACACTTTACAAAATGATGCGGGCCTATGCGATGCTCGTGAATGGCGGTAAGCGTGTGGAACCTACACTGATTGACCGTGTGCAAGACCGCCATGGCAAGACCATTTACCGTCATGATGAACGTGAGTGCTTCGGCTGTAACGCAGAAGAATGGCAATTCCAAGAAGAGCCGCTTTTAACTGATAACCGCGAGCAAACTATTGATCCGCGCACGGCCTATCAAATCGTTTCGATGATGGAAGGTTCTGTCTTGCGTGGCACAGGGCGTCGCTTACGCGCGCTTGGCAAGCCTATCGCCTCAAAAACCGGTACGACGAACGAGTCACGTGATGCATGGTTGATGAGCTTCACCCCCGATATGGTAGTCGGGGCTTATGTGGGGTTTGATACACCGCGCTCTCTCGGTCCGCGTGAAACGGGTGGCCGGGTCGCCTTGCCTGTTGTTCAGCGGTTCTGGGAAAAAGCATTGGC
>JANQLI010000088.1 GCA_028280675.1 Alphaproteobacteria bacterium | reverse complement strand
CAACGGATGACGGATTGCGCGCAGGGCTTGCCGACCTACTCCATGCGATTGACGCCTCATACCTTGAAGGATTATGGCCCGCAGATTATCACAGTCAGGCTGTGCAAGCGCTGAAAGCCGATGCAGAACAAGACATCAACGCCAAAGGGCGCATTTCCAACGCAACACAAACGGCCCTCGATGTGCTCGCCACTGACGCCTATATGATGCTGGCAGATCATTACACCCATGGCCGCGTCACATCAGGATCACTGTCGCCGGCGTGGCAGGTGCGGGGAAACCAAGACACTTACTTCGCTACTCTGGAGAAGGCGCTCACAACGAACAGCGTTTCACAATCGTTAAGGGCCTTCCTGCCAAACACGCCGGAATATGCAAAGCTCCGCCAGCAATTGGCGGATATGCGCGCCAAAGACGCGCCAGCATCCACGCCTTTGATAGAAACCGGTGAGCTTCTCAAAAAAGGAAGTGTTGACGCCCGCGTTGGGCTCATCAAAGACCGGCTCAAAACGCTGGGCTATTATACGCCGCCCGCTGAGGCAGACGCCGCAACAGAATATACGTTTGATGAAACGCTCAGCGAAGCGATGAAAACGTTTCAGGATGATTTTAATTTGCAATCGGACGGTTTTGTCTCGGACCCAGATATTTTAGAGCTCAACCGCACGCATAATGACCGGATCGATCAAATCCGCGCCAACATGGAGCGCTGGCGCTGGTTGCCGAACAATCTCGGCGCCTATCATCTGCGTGTAAATATTCCCAACTACTTCATGCAGATTTGGGAAGCCGGTAAAGTGGTGTTTGAAAGCGATGCCGCCGTCGGACGCTCGCTCTATCAAACACCAGTGATGAGTGACAAAATAGAATATCTTGTCCTCAATCCTTCTTGGAATGTCCCGGTATCCATCGCCAAGCGCGAAGTGATACCGTCCTTTATCCGCGACCCAGGGCGCATCGAACGCGATGGCTTTGAGCTGATACAAGGCGGAAAAATTGTTGATGCGTCTCAGATTAACTGGGAATCCGTGCGCCCAGACAACTTCCCTTATCAAATCCGGCAAAAGCCTGGACCAACAAACGCCATGGGACGCGTGAAATTCATGTTCCCGAATAAACATGCCGTCTATTTACATGACAGTTCGTTCCGCGCCTCTTTTGAGTTTCGCAAGCGGAGCCATAGTTCTGGCTGCGTCCGCATTGAACGGCCCGTGGACCTCACCCATACATTGATGACGGCGGATAATAATCTGGGCCAATCGGATATCGAAGCCATCTGGGCGACCCAGAAAGAAACGCGCGTAAACTTCAAAGAGTCCATCCCTATTCATTTAATGTATTGGACCGTCGTGCCAGACATCAATAACGACCCGCGTTATCTTTATGACATCTATCGTCTGGATCAGAAAATGGTGCCGAAGCTGCGCCCACGCGGTAACGCCGCGTCGTAAGATTTAGCGAATCGTCAATTGCGCAAGGCGAATGCTTTGCAAGCGCGATGATAAATCCGCCATTTGCAACATAGGGTGATAGGCAAGAAGCAAACTGCCATCACTGAGGCGATTCACCACGGAGTCAATTTTCTGTGGTGAAATAACGGCGCACCCCCATGAGCGCCCCATCACCGGGAAACGGGGATCGACATACGTATTGGAATGCAACACGATTGCGCGATCACGCGCGTTACTGTTGCTGGATTGCAAGCCATCGAGACGCATCGCCAAGCCATATTTGCCGGTATATTGTTCGCCCGTGAGATAAAACCCGAGCGATGTTTGATGCGATCCTATCTCGTTCGAAAAGTTGGTCGCATACCCATCAAAGTCTGGATCAGATTCAGCGCCATGGGTGGTCAGGAGCGTTTCCACACTCGCCGTTTCCATATCCATGATATACATGCGCTCTTTCTTAGAGTGCTGCGCATAATCAATCACCGTGAGATAGCGGGGGTTCGGAAGCGCATTATAATAGCGGGTGTAATAGGCAAGGGATGTTTGCAGCGCTTGTTCGGACATGCCGTGCGCTAAGGCTTGGTTAGCGACACTTGTGATCGTCGCTTCACTCAGATGCGGTGGAACATACGTATCCGTGTCTTTGCTGAGCCATGCGGGGCCAGAAGCGCAGGCGGATAACAAAACGCCACATACGGAGAAAACGACACTCAAAACTGAAAATTGTTTCAGATTAACACGCATGATTTGAACACCCAACCCCCATACACAACTGAACACTTATGTATGACCCTAATATAGCAGGAATTAAGAGAGAGAAAATCCCATTACTCAGATTTTAACTGTCATAAAAGTGTCATAGTATCATCAGGGCAGGGAAAAGCGTCAACAACAGCAAGCGTAAAATATCGACCATCACAAAAGGGGTGACCCCGGCGAAGATTCGGCGCATCGGCACATCCGGCACCATGCCATGCACCACGAACACATTCAGCCCAATGGGCGGCGTGAGCATACCAATCTCCATCACAATCACATTGATAACGCCCCACCATATCGGGTCATAGCCAAGCGCTAAGATCAGTGGAAACACAAAAGGTAGGGTGATCACCATCGCCGCCACAGTGTCAAAAATGCTGCCGAGGAAAATATACATGAGCTGGATCAGCAAAATAATCACGAGAGGGGGAAGTCCGCTCCCCTCAATCGCCGCCACAAGACTGGCGGGCAATTCGGAGAGAGTCATCCCGTAAGAAAAAATACTGGCCCCGATCAAGACAAGGTAAATCATTGACGTTGTGTCAGCGGTATCAAATAGACTTTCACGCAAGGCGGCGCGTGTCATCTTGCCGCGCTTCCAGGCGATCAACAGAGCCAATGACACCCCGACACTGGCCGCCTCATTCACCGTAATAAGGCCTGAATAAATGCCTCCGCTGACCGCAAGAGCGAGGACAAGAAACCCACCCGCCCCTTTCACGGATGCCCTGCGGTCTTCCCATGTATGCACCTCACCAACAGGGGCAAGCGCCGGATTACGCCACACCGTGACAACAATCGCAAAAAGATAAAACAGCACTGCAATGACCGCCGGAATAAGAGCCGCGATGAAAAGCGGTTGGATCGCTTGCTCGGTCAACAAGCCATACAGCACCAAGATGATGGATGGCGGCACAATAATCCCAAGTGTAGAGCCCGCCGCAATCGATCCGGTGGCAAGTTCACTGGCATAACCGCGCGCACGCATTTCAGGCAATGACATGCGGGTCATGGTTGCTGTTGTGGCGAGCGATGAGCCGCAGATTGCGCCGAACCCTGCTGAGGCCCCAATGGTTGTCATCGCCAGGCCACCGCGAAAGTGCCCGAGGAAGGCGTGTGCGAAACGATAAAGATCTGCCGACAGGCCCGCCAATCCGGCAAGATTGCCCATGAGCACAAACAAAACGATCAACGCCAAGTCTGGGCTGGCAAGGGAATGGAAGGTTTCAATCGCAATTAAAGAAAAGGCCGGATCAAACCCAATCAGCACACCCACGGTTGCGACACCGGATATGGCCATCGCGACACCGATCGGCACTTGGAAAAAGATCATGACAAAAAGAAAGACGAAACCAAGAACGCCGATTGTTTCGGAGGTCATGCAGCCTCCTCATCTGTTGTCCACAGGCGATAGGTACGCAAACCTTGCGCAAGCGTTGCTAACACGAAAGCGAATGTTGTCGCCCACACCCACGGCGCCAGCGGCCAACCGAGCGTGCTTGTGGTGCGCCCTGCTTGCATAAAGTCAATACTGAGCAGCGCAAGACCATAGGTCGCCGCACCAAAAAGCATCAAAGTGATCATCGCAGCTATACGATCTGCGTGATGCGCCACGCGCAAACCAAAAACATTTTTTAAAAACCGCACCGTGATGGAGGACCCGCGCAATAAGCCAACGGGAAAGCAACAGGCCACCACGACAGCAAACACAAATTCACGCAGATCATGCAACCCATAAACCCGCGTCCACCCAAGCCAACGGAGCACAGCATCCACCATCGTCAGAAGCGCAATCAATAAAAGCGCAGAGAGGGCGGCCATAGCAAGACGTTCGCTCACCTTCATAAAAGGATTAGACGGATAGTCATCAACCGCCATCGCGTAATCCTTTCAATTCTTCAACACGTTTCAAGAGTTTCTCGCGGTGAGTGTCTTGCGCCACCCACACATCACGCACGTGGTCGATAATATCAGCGATGCGTTGTTGGTCGGCATCCGACAACATGCCAGGCGTGAGATCGCCATTGTCTACAAAACGTTGACGGAAACCGTTATCGGCCATGTCATACGCTTGACCGGCAAAGCGCGATAATGCCGCTCCTGAGACGGACATGATTTGCTCTTGCAGCGCGGGCGATAAGGACTCCCAGCGCTTTTTATTCATGACAATAGCAAAAGGTAAAGCGCCAACTGGAATATCGAGAAAATAATCTGTTTCGTCAGCCTGACGGAAAATCGCCATCCCCGACCACCCTTGCACAAGGCCATCAATGGTGCCGCGCCGTAAGGCATCGGTGGCGGTCGCGGCATCGATAATTTCCGGCGTCGCCCCCAGCGCCGCGACATACGCCCCTTGCAATTGACCCGCGGCGCGGAATTTCTGCCCTTGATAATCGGCAAATGTTTTAATCTCGGTCTTAGTAAAGAGGCGTCCTGGCGCAGTCGCAAACAGCCCCAGCACATGCACATCTTCAAATCCGCGGATGAGACCATCTTCAAACAATTGCCACCCAATCACCGACAGCTCTTCTGACGAGTGAAACAATGTCGGGATTTCCAAAATCTCGAGATCGGAAAAACGCCCCGCATGCATTGAAAGAAAAAGATAATTCACATCGCTCACGCCGCTTTCCACAAGCAGATATTGCCGATGCGCCCCGCGGCCCAAGCTGCCGCCCCAATAGCCTTGCAAGGTGACTTGGCCATCCGTCGCCTTTTCCACCTCTGCCATCCACGGCTGCATAATTTGAGACACCGCCACTGACATGGGTGGTAAATAATTAGCCGCGCGCAGTTCTATGGGGTCATCCGCTTGCGCAGCGATAGCGCTTACACACAAAAGAAAAAGCGCGGCGACCCAGCGCATCAAGACATGCCTAATTTGGCAATCGGGAAATCACGCCGCGGGATGGTGATGGTTTTTTCTTCTGTAAACAACGCACGGCTCCATTCGCCGCCATCACGGCCGACGCCGGAATTTTTATAACCGCCAAAAGGCGCGCGAATTTCACGAGTGAGCGGCGTATTCACCCACACCACACCGGCGCGCAAAGCGTCACTAGCTTCCATCACCGTATTGATGTTTTGCGACCACACATAAGAAACCAGTCCGAACTCTGAATCATTGGCGATGGCGTATGCCTCTTCAGCCGTGTCAAATGTCAAGAATGTCGCAAAGGGCCCGAAAATTTCTTCCTGGCAAATTGGAAGGGCATTTGAATTGGCGCGGATCACCGTTGGCTCCACATAATACCCTTTGTCAAAAGCAGTGGAGCGCACACCCCCAGCGAGAACCTCAACGCCGTCGCTGTCACGCGCCATATCCGCATAATGCAGCACGCGCTCCATTTGCGCTTTGGAAATCAGCGGGCCAATTTCTGTCGCCATGTCGAACGGATCACCGATTGTGAGATTTTTTGCCCGCGCTACAAATTTTGCAATGAAGTCTTCGGCGATAGATTCTTGCACCAAGATGCGGGAGCCAGCCAAACATTGCTGCCCATTATTTGAAAAGATCGCCACCAGGGCCGCATCAAGTGCGCGCTCAAAATCCGCATCGGCAAAAATAATGTTGGCGGACTTGCCACCGAGTTCCGTGACAACCTTCTTCAACCCTTCACCAGCCTGCGCCCCGATCACACGGCCGGTCTGCGTGCCACCGGTAAAGGCCACAACACCGACATGCGCATGCCCGACAAGCGCCGTGCCGGTGATAGGACCACGCCCATTCACCATGTTGATCACA
>JANQLI010000032.1 GCA_028280675.1 Alphaproteobacteria bacterium | reverse complement strand
CGTGTCTCAGGACCCGAGAGCCGCAGTACGCCCCGATCTGTCAATTCAACCAATCCGGAATGTACCTGTTCAGTCATGGGGAAGGGCCTGTTGTCGTGTGAGTGTCGTTGTCCTCTGGTCTACTCACTCCCCAGCACTTGCGCAAGGTCTGATCTTGGTTGCAGATCGTTTCTTCGCTCATTATAACCGCATGGAAAGTAGGCCGAATCTTTATGCGTATTCTTTTCATTACGTCCACACGAATAGGAGATGCTGTCCTCTCGTCCGGGTTGCTCGCGCATCTTGTCGAACGTTACCCCGGTGCGCGATTGACGGTTGCTTGCGGGCCATTGCCAGCCGTCCTGTTCCAAGATGTGCCTGGTCTTGAACGCATTATTGTGATGCGAAAATCAGCCGGTGGTGTTCATTGGCTTGCTCTTTGGGCGCAAGTGGTTGGTGAAAAATGGGATATCGTGGTTGATCTTCGCTCTTCCGCCATCTCCTATCTTCTTCTGACCAAAGCGCGTTATATTAAGGGAAACAGCGATCTTCATCGCGTTGTGGAGAGCTCTCGTCTCTTTGCACTTGATCCACCCGCCTCTCCGCAAATTTTTGCGGGATCGACGGTCCGCAAAAAAGCCATGTCCTTAATGGGTGAAGGGCCAATATTAGCCATTGGTCCGACGGCAAACTGGATCGGGAAAACCTGGCCTGTCGATCGCTATAAAGAACTCGTGATGCGCCTGACCTCTGAAGGCGCGCCTTTTGACAATGCAAAAGTGCTTGTTCTCGGAGCCGCGCACGAGCGTGCGCAAGTGGCTGATCTTTTAGAGGCTATCCCTTCCGAGCGGCGGCTTGATTATGTCGGCGGCCTCGATTTGTTGACGGCTTATGCCTGTTTGGAACTGTCAAGTTTCTATATCGGCAATGATTCCGGGCTGATGCATCTTGCGGCTGCGGCAGGGATTCCGACAGTTGGACTCTTTGGTCCCAGCAATGAAGACATATATGGCCCATGGGGCACGCATACGCGGACCGTCCGCGGAGACAAGAGTTTTGCCGACGTGCAAACAGAAATTCACGATTGGTCTGAGAAAGTTTGCCATATGACAAGCTTATCTGTTGAACAAGTCGCGCAAGCGGCGTTATCCTTATGGAACGACTGCTCCACGACAACAAACTGATTCATCTTTCCAATGTGGGCGGAGACAAGGGTGGCGGATATTTTTGATCTCATTATTCAGAACGGAACGCTCGTCAATCATGATGGACGTCTCTCTGCGGATGTTGGTGTGCGTGACGGGTGCGTGGCCGTTATCGGTGATTTGAAGCGAGAATCTGCGGATCAGATCATTGATGCGACGGGACTCCATGTCTTGCCTGGCGTGATCGATACACAAGTGCATTTCCGCGAACCTGGCATGGAATGGAAAGAGGATTTGGAAACCGGCTCGCGTGGGGCTGTGCTCGGTGGGGTCACCGGTGTTTTTGAGATGCCGAATACCAAACCCACCACATCTGATGAAGCCGCCATTGCCGATAAAGTTAGCCGCGCAACCAATCGCATGTTCTGCGATTTTGCATTTTATGCAGGCGCGACGGAACACAATGTCGATCGGCTTGGTATCCTTGAGCGCACTCCAGGGTGTTGTGGCGTTAAGGTGTTTATGGGCTCCTCGACGGGCTCTCTCTTGATGTCTGACGATGAAGGACTCGAAGCCGTCTTGCGCAACATTAACCGCCGTGCCGCATTTCATTCAGAAGATGAAGAAAGGCTGCTTGAACGCCGCCCGCTTGCAGAACTGGGCAATGTGCATACGCATCCGGTATGGCGCGATGATGTATCAGCAATGCGCGCAACGGAGAGGCTTTTGGCGCTGGTGCGTAAGACACAAAAGCGCGCCCATATTCTGCATATTTCAACGGCGCAGGAAATGCACCTCCTCGCTGAGCATAAAGACTTGGTAAGCGTCGAAACCACGCCGCAACATCTCACCCTTGCCGCGCCTGAGTGTTACGATGATGTCGGGACCTTTGCGCAAATGAATCCGCCGATACGTGATGCGCAACACCGCGAAGGGATTTGGCGCGGTTTGACATACGGTATTGTGGATGTTTTGGGATCTGACCATGCACCGCATACGCGTGAGGAGAAAGCGAAGTCCTACCCAGCCTCTCCTGCAGGGATGCCGGGTGTGCAAACCCTTGTGCCGATTATGCTCAATCACATCAACGCCGGACGGTTGAGTTTAGAGCGCTTCGTCGATTTGATGTGTCATGGACCGAACCGCTTGTTTGGTATTGCAGGCAAAGGACGTCTTGCCGTGGGGTATGATGCGGATTTCACACTTGTCGATATGAAGGCGCAGCGGACGATAACTGATGATTGGATTGCCAGCACGTGCGGCTGGACGCCCTTTCATGGGTGGGATGTGGTGGGGTGGCCAAAAGGCACCATTATCCGTGGTCAGCGTGTGATGTGGGAAGATGAAATTCTCGGGGCAGCTATTGGCCAACCCATGCGCTTTCAGGACACCATGTCAGACCATATTTAATGGACAGTGAGATCGAAATTCGCGTGACGTAACTCACGCGCTGAGATAATCCCGGTTGTTGCCATTTTTATAGAATGCAATGGCCCATCTAAATTCTCTTCCCAGAAATTGAGAAATTTCGTCAGTACAGGGAATTGAGGCGCAAGATCAAGTTCTTGCCAAATGTATGATTGCAGCACTGAGGGATGATCCGGCATGTGATATAAAATTTCAGCAGTCGTCAGGCGATAGCCCCGCATCACAAGATCAAAATGATCATGGGATGATTGTTTGATATTTGTTTTTGACATGGCCAATTCCTTATCCTTGCTGGTCAACCAGAAACATAAAGATGAGAAGACGCAGCCCTGTCTCCCAATCAAAAATGCGCAAACGATGCGCAGGTGACACAGTATAGAATCAAGAGTGTCAAAAAAATGTTAGCCTACGCAAAATGGCGATGTCGATCTTGACAATGAAAAAAGTTTTCTTTTGGCGAGGCTGCTAGCACTTTGCGTCAAAGAGTGCTAAGAGCGACGTTATGGTTAACGACACAGTGAATAATAAGGGACCATGAGATGAGTAATGCGTTCAAAGCAATAGTCGTCACGAAAGAGGGTGATGACAAAGATACGCCACAGGCGGTGGCTCTCGCAGATTTAACCGTCGATGATCTTATGGATGGTGATGTTGTGATTGATGTTGCGTATTCAACGATCAATTACAAAGACGGCTTATCTATTACAGGTGCGTCACCGATTGCCCGTTTTTTTCCGATGATCCCTGGCATTGATTTGGTTGGCACGGTTGCGCAATCAGATCACCCCAATATCAAAGAAGGCGATGATGTTCTGATCAATGGTTATGGTTTGAGTGAAAGTCACTTTGGCGGTTATACACAAAAAGCACGAGTCAAGGGGGAATGGCTTGTGCCTTTGCCGAAGGGGATGTCAGCGGCGCAATCCATGGCGATTGGCACCGCAGGCTATACAGCCATGCTCTGCGTCTTAGAGCTTGAAAAACATGCTATTATCCCAAGCCGTGGTCCTGTTCTTGTGACGGGGGCTGCGGGCGGTGTCGGCAGTGTAGCCATCGCCATTTTGTCTAAGCTCGGATATGACGTGATCGCATCAACAGGGCGCAGCTCTGAAAGTGCGTACTTGAAAGACTTAGGGGCCTCCGACATCATAGACCGCGCCGAACTGTCCGAAAAAGGGCGCCCCCTAGGCAAACAACGTTGGGCGGGGGCTGTGGATACAGTCGGCGGTATGA
>JANQLI010000367.1 GCA_028280675.1 Alphaproteobacteria bacterium | reverse complement strand
CGTGGTGCCGGGCGCGATCCAAACCCGCTGGCTCAAAGGCGGTTTGGGCGATGACGCTTATGACGGCTTTATCAAGGGTCTCGAAGAGCAACTCCCCTTACGCAAAGTGGCCACTCCCGAAGATGTCGCCGAAGCCCTTGTGTGGTTCTGCGAAGGCGCGTCATGTGTCACCGGCGAAACGTTGATCCTCGATAGCGGTATTCATATTGGGCAATTACCTCCTTATAGCGGCGGTGACGACTAAGGCATGACACTCGACGAGATTAGAGAACGCTGCGCATTGCCGCTGTTTGCGGCGCCGATGTTTCTGATTTCCAATCCCGATATGGTGATCGCAGCGTGCAAAGCAGGCGTCATTGGCACCTTCCCGGTTCTGAATGCCCGCACGATTGACGATCTTGAGACATGGATGCAGCGCATCACCTCTGCGCTCGCTGCTGCCGAAGAGCAAAACCAGGACCAAAATTCCCGCAAGATTGCGCCTTGGGCGGCGAACATTATCGTACATCGTTCGAACGCACGTTTCGATGACGATCTTGCGATGATCCTCAAATACAAACCGCCCATCGTGATCACCGCCTTGGGCGGACCAGAGCGGGTTGTGGACGCCATTCATGGCTATGGCGGGATCGTTTTTTCCGATGTCAATTCCGTGATGTTCGCCAAAAAAGCGGTTGCGCGTGGCGCCGATGGATTGGTGTTAGTCGCTGCCGGGGCCGGTGGTCATACCGGGCAAATGACTGGCTTTTCCTTTGTGCCAGCAGTGCGCGACTTTTTCGATGGGCCGATTGCCCTTGGCGGCGGCATTGCCACAGGGCAAGGCATCCGCGCCGCCGAAGTGCTTGGCGCAGACTTTGCCTATATGGGCACACGCTTTATCGCCACAGACGAAAGCAATGCCGTGCCCGCTTACCGCCAAATGCTGATTGAGGCGACAGTGGACGACATTGTGCTGTCGCCTTACTTTACGGGCATTCCCGCGCACTATCTTTTGCCGTCGATCATCAATGCGGGCATTGACCCTGCCGTGTTGGCGAAACCGAAAGACGAGATCAACACGGACCTCGATCAAGACAAAGAAGAAAAATCGCAAGATGATGTCAAAGCCTGGCGCGACATTTGGTCCGCCGGACATGGGGTGGGCCGCACCACAAAAGTGCAATCGATGGCAGAGCTGATTGCCGAGCTTAAAGCCGAGTACGATTCCGTAAAGTAAAGCCTCTCTTCACGGACATGTTATTATGCCGCAGGGGCATCCCCTTTCCATTGCCACAAAATCGTCATAGATGAACCGCAGGAAAAGCGCCATGCGGGGCGTTACAAAGCGCATCAAAAATCTGCGACAGGTTTGGGTGCGCAATACGTTGAACATATAAACACACGATACGAGGTCACATGTTACATCTTGGGAAGATCAGTTTGGTTGCTGTTGTCATCACGGCAGGATTGGTATGGAGCAAAGTCAGTGACGCGCCCCTTGAAAGCGTCTTTTAACGCACTACATGTTATGTAATCGATAAATATGATCGAAGCATCCCCCCTCCCCCTCTTGCTTCGAGAATAAAAAAGGCCCGGCACCCCCCTGCCGGGCCTTTTGCCTGTCATCACAATGGGGACACTTATTGGATGACGTGACGGGGTTTCACACCGCCTTCACGACGGAATTTCTCATCAGCGCGATGGGTGACCATGCGTGTATGCAAAGCCGCAATCGTGTCTTTACCTTTGGTCGTGAAGAGGAAAGGCAAGAAGGCGTGAATAAAGCAGCAAAGACTTGCCCAAAACAGAGCACCTGCGAAGGACAGCGCTGCGCGCATATGCTCAAAATAGCTCTCTCCAACCGACGCAGGGTGTTCTGTGAATAATTTTTTCATGGACAAAATCATACGGATTCCTCGCAAAAACGGGTTTCAAATGTGCGATCCATTCGCAAGAGAGGAGGGATTATTTCCCACAAATACAAGTTAAAGAGAAATATTTTTCTAAAACGATGCCATGATAAATTATGGGGTTTTTTAACGTCAAATCAACGCAATAGCGCGAAGATCCGCCCATAGATCATGGGAAGGTGATCGCTGCTCCCTGGGTCACAGGGATCGTCCGTCGAATCATTTTGTGAGGGAAGACACGCAATGCTCAAACGCCGTGATGTGCTGATCGGAGCCAGCGCCTTGGCAGTGGCCACCCCTCTGCAGGCCACGGCCACGACCACCCCACCTTTAGACATCGTGACGAAGGCGATTCCCAAAACCGGCGAACACATCCCCGTCATTGGACTTGGGACATCAGAGCCCTTTAATCTGGGCAGCACCTCCGGCATCTTCTATCTCTATGATGAATTCATAGATGCTCTGCTTGGCCGGGAAAGCACCTCAAACCGTCTCGCGCAACGCCGGAAAGTGCTCGAAATCTTTTTTGCACAAGGCGGAACCCTCATAGACACAAGTCCCAAATATGGCTCCGCAGAAAGTGTGATCGGTGAGCTTATGAGCCGTATCGACAATGCGCATGCGCACCTTTTTGCAGCAACGAAAGTTTGGGCGGAAGGCAAAGACGTCGGCATTACGCAAATGAATGCTTCGATGCAAAAATTAGGCGTCGATCGCATGGACTTGATGCAGGTGCATAACTTAACGGACTGGCAAACGCATCTGCCAACCCTTCGCGCTTGGAAAGCCGAGGGTAAAATCCGCTATATCGGCATAACAACATCACGTGGCCGGCGTCATGCGGCACTCTCAGAAATTATGAAAAATGAAGATGTCGATTTTGTTCAGTTTTCTTATTCGATTGACGAGAGAAGTGCAGAAAAGACATTACTCTCCATTGCAGCCGACAAAGGGATTGCAACAGTGATCAATCGCCCCTTCCGGCGTGGCGACATTTTCCAGACAGTCAAAGATAAACCTCTTCCTGATTGGGTCAGCGAGATTGGTGTTGAAACCTGGGGTCAATACTTTTTGAAGTTCGTCGTCTCCCACCCGGCCGTGACCTGCGCGATCCCAGCAACAGGAAAACCGCATCATATGCTGGACAACATGGGCGCCAATGTCGGGGGCCTGCCGGATGCCGCCATGCGCGCGGAGATGGTGACCTATTTTGAGAGTTTGTCATCTCGATAAGCGCATTAAAGTATGTGTCATCTTCGGGCAAGCATGACTTTAAGTCATGCGCAGAACCGGAGATGAGAATTCCCTACCTCCGCACGGGCACACGAATGTCTTCCACCAACTCCATAACTTTATGCGGCGTCGGCGCAGTGAACTGCACCACGATCAAAGCCACCGCCATATTGATCAGGGCCCCAATGAAGCCGATGCCTTCAGGGGAAATGCCGAGCAGCCAATTCTCGGCCACATTCAGATCGGGCCGCCAGAACTTAAAGAAGGCAATGTAGAGCCAGGTAAAGCCCATGCCCGCGACCATACCAGCAATCGCCCCTTCCCGGTTCATGCGTTTATAAAAAATGCCAAACAAAATCGCCGGGAAGATTGACGCCGCAGCCAAGCCGAAAGCAAACGCCACTACTTGCGCGACAAAAGCAGGCGGATTGATCCCGAAATAACCCGCAATCAGGATCGCCACGGCCGCCGCAATGCGCGCATACATCAATTCTTGTTTTTCCGTGGTGTCACTGACGAAGGTTTTCTTGATCAAGTCATGAGAGATGGACGCGGAAATCACAAGCAAGAGCCCCGCCGCAGTGGAGAGCGCCGCCGCCAAACCGCCCGCCGCGACAAGGGCGATCACCCAGCCAGGTAAATTGGCGATTTCCGGATTGGCCAGCACCATAATGTCGCGGTCCACATAAACTTCATTCGCATTCTCTGTGGACGCATTTTGCAACACGCGTTCGCCGCTGGCGCCGCGTTCATCCGCGAAAACCGGTTTGCCGTCAAACGGCGCGCCTGCCGCATATTGGATGGCGCCGTCGTTATTTTTATCGCGCCAGGCAATCAGACCGATCTCTTCCCAATTTTTAAACCAGGCCGGTGTGGCTTGGTACTCCGTGTTTTGCACCGTGTCGATAAAGTTGAGCCGCGCAAACGCCGCGACAGCAGGCGCTGTTGTGTAAAGAATAGCAATAAAAATGAGGGCATAGCCTGCGGACTTGCGCGCATCTGATACGCGCGGCACCGTAAAGAAACGCACAATCACATGCGGCAGTCCTGCTGTGCCGACCATCAGCGCGGCGGTGATGGCAAAAATATCGATTTTCGATTTGGTGCCATCGGTGAAGGCGGCAAAGCCAAGGTCGGTCAATGTCGCATCCAATTTCGCCAGCACCGGCACACCGGACCCATCGGCCACGTCTGACCCAAACCCCAATTGCGGAATGGGGTTGCCCGTGACAAGCAGCGAGATAAAAATTGCCGGCACCAAATACGCAAAGATCAGCACACAATATTGCGCCACTTGCGTATAGGTAATGCCTTTCATGCCGCCGAGCACCGCATAGAAAAACACGATGCCCATCCCGACAATGACACCGGTATTGATGTCCACTTCAAGAAAGCGCGAGAACACGATCCCCACACCGCGCATTTGCCCCGCAACATAGGTAAAAGACACAATGATCAAACACAAAACCGCAATGACGCGGGCCAGGCGCGAGTAATAGCGCTCGCCAATAAAGTCGGGCACGGTGAATTGGCCGAACTTGCGCAAATACGGCGCGAGGAGAAGGGCGAGCAAGACATAACCGCCGGTCCAACCCATCAAATACACCGAGCCGTCATAGCCAAGAAAGGCAATGATCCCCGCCATGGAAATGAACGAGGCGGCGCTCATCCAATCGGCCGCTGTCGCCATGCCATTCAAAACAGGCGGCACATGCCCACCAGCAACATAAAAATCTTTGGTGCTGGCGGCGCGGCTGGCGATCGCGATGCCGATATAGAGCGCAAAAGACAGACCGACAAAGAGATAAATGAGGGTTTGCGTCGCCATCAGCCTTGTTCCTCTTCATCCATCACATCATAGGAATCCGGCTCATCATCATCGGCGACGCCGAAGCGTTCATCGATTTTATGCATCTGATGCACATAAACAAAAATGAGAATCACAAAGACATAAATCGCGCCTTGCTGCGCAAACCAAAAGCCAAGCTGAAAGCCTGCGATGTCAACTTGATTCAGCACATCGACAAACAAGATGCCTGCCCCAAACGAGACAAGAAACCATATGGCCAGCAACACGCCGACAAGTTTTAAATTGGCCCGCCAATAGGCTGCGGATACGTGATCGCGTGTCTCTGGCGTCATAAGTCCCTCTCCCCGAACGAATCTGTTGGCATGGTATAGGGAATTAACCGGATATGGCTAGAGGTGGTTATCTTAACATAAGAACGGCCTTCGACCTTTCGAGACGCTCGCTTTGCTCGCTTCCCGGATCAGGTCCGGGACAGGCTCTCAAGATGAAGGCCTCTTTTTAAACCATTTCCTTCATCCTGAGGAGGGCTGAAAGCCCGTCTCGAAGGGTTAAGGAAATGGTTAGCAAAGGTCTCCCGTTACGGCACAGATGGACACGACGTTTCTTGATTGCGCGACCGCCGGAACAAACCACCGCTTGCGTTACTCCCCACGGGATTATCAAACACAATGTTCCCCAAAGCAGGATTCATCAGCGCTTGTTCAAGGGAGGACGCCATTGTGCTGAAGGCAAGGCCACCATTGCCACAGATCGTATTGCTTTGGAATTGGGCGCGCTCCCCCGCATGGGTGGTGATGGCCGACGCCCCATTAAAATTTATCGTGTTCGATGCAAAGATCGGTCCTTGATCATTGGGGCCGATATAAATGCCCCCTTGGCCGTTGCCGCCAATACCATTGGCCGCGTAATAACCACCGCCATCATAAACCGCAATCCCATAGGTGCTGTTATTGGAAATGAGATTGAGAAAGGCAAATGTCTTGGTCGAATAATTGACCCGTAATCCGGTTTCATTGTTTTCGATACGGTTGCCAATCAAATAATGTCCGGCTTCTTCGCCAAGGACGGAGCGTGACGCCACGTCCACTTGCACGCCTACCAAACCGCCCTGAATATCATTATTTTGGATACGCGATTCACCGCCACGCAAAACCACAACAGGGTAATGCTTCGTAGACTGAATAATCGAATTTTCAAGCACCAGATACCCTTGCTCAAGAATGATGCAAGGTTGACTGCGATACGAGCCTTTCGGGGTGATTTTCAACCCGGACAAACGCACGCGGTCTTGCGGTTTTTTCATGCGAATGGTGATGCACACTTTATTGTCGTCAGGAATGATTTGCGTGCACCGCGCCAACGCCGTGCAATTGTCTGATGCGGGCGTTTGCGCGATAATGCTGACCGGCTCGGTGAGCACCAAACTGCTGGAATAGGTTCCTGGCGCAACCGAAAGCGTGGCGCCCGGCCCTAAAGCCTGCACAGCAGCTCTGATGGATTTAAACCGGCCTTTCGGCCCCACGGTGATCGCGCCGCGCACGGACGTCGATCCTGACGACGGCACCGCGCCAACACCGGGCACGCGCGGCAAATCAAAGGTCGGCCCATCATTTGATTGCGCCACGGCGCGATCTTGCGCCGACAGTCCAAGCGCCATGACCAGCGCCAAAAGACTGCTGCATGTGAGGCGTTTCATCATACTCATCTTTCCCATACTTAACGACATGTACCCCCCTTCGCCGCGACAAGGCTGCGGTTGAGTTTACAGGCTTGCCCTAAATGATAGTCCGCCCGGCGCGCATCTCCTTCAAAGTCATAGGTGCGATACAAATTGAGATGCGCTTCGGCGCTATTTTGTTTAGCGGCCAATTCAAACCAGAATTTAGCCCGCGCCAGGGACCGCGGCACACCCCAGCCATTGCCATACATGGTTCCCAATGTGACTTGCGACACACGATCGCCGGTGTCGGCGGATTTTTGCAACAAACGGACAGTTTGCAGCGGCGTCAATTCGCCGGTGGGCCTTTCGCCTAAATCTTTCTGGAAGGCTTGATAGGCTTTGGCTTTTGACCCTTTGTAATACCCCAGCGTGCGCAAGGCATGCATGATGTGGCTTTCGTTGAGGTTGGCATCGACCCGTTTGAGCGCCCCGGAGAGCGCCCATAAGGATTCCGCGCTGGTCCAATCGGTCATCCAATCGTCGCGATGGCCAAGCGGATAGAAGTCATAACCGCCGGGATAATATTCAAACGGGGCTTGCCACTTTTCGGATTTCTGCGCCGCGATGGTGACGCTGGGGTCCTCAAAGCCAATCGACGATGTGAGTTCAACCAACAAAAGGCGCGCCAGCGGATGGCCTTCATTCGCCGCAAGCGTATAAAAGGTCAGCGCATCGATATTGTTCGGCCGGGCAATCAAACTGAGAATATCCGCGCCCAGCCAATTATCGCCAGCCCCAGCTTGATCGCCGGGCGCCGGATCGGGTGGTGGTGGGGGAGGACAATTAATGCCAAAAAAAGTGCAGAGAATGCGCTCTTGCTCGGATTGCGGCTTTTCGGTTGCCCGTTGCTGCTCGACAAGCTCATCTAAAGGCTGCCCGCCTGCGCCCACAGTTCCAAGGCCGTCTCCAGTCGCGCGTCCGCGCTTGTCGTAAATCTCAGCGAGACGCAGATACCCCTCGGCCCGGCGTTTGGAAAGGATATACTGCACGCGCTGCTCCACTTCGCGCAGCTCTTCCGTGCCAAAAGATGAAATAATGGTTGCCAGGGATGAGGCCGCCGATTGGCGGTATTCATTGATCTTTGCGGGAAGAAGATTCGATGGCCCGCCGGTTGTCGGATTGATCGCCGCCATGAAGAACCAGGTCGCCGCCTCCACCCGCTCTTGATAGATCGTGTACGGACTATCGGCGCCATAGGGGCGAAGATCGAATGTATAAAACTGGCTGACACAATCAGGCGTCTCTCCCACTGTTGTGAGCGTGTTGAGATCGAGACCATTGCGATAGAGCATGCCAAGCCAATATTGCGACAGCAAATCGTCTTCCATCCAAGCGCTGCGCCGCCAAAGCGCAATCGCCGAATCGAGAGTGGTCACACCTAAATCCACATCCGGCTTTTGCGCTGCGCCAGAACGATAACTTTCAACGGCAAAATGAAACGCCTGACAGCCATCGGCAAACCCTGCACGCGCCGTGCTGGGCAGACCCGTTATGGCCAAGGCCAGGACAATACTCCATCCAGCAAGACATTTATGAAGGCCCATACTATGAAAGACCGTGCGCGTGTTTCTGCGATAACGGCGCCGCCGCCATCCCGTCTCCGAGGTCCCGCCCCCTAAACTCAAAACCATCGCGCGTCTCTACACTTCTGGCCGCCAGCCCTTGATGCGCCCCTATCCCCGGACAATCAAAAACCGCAGAAATCCAATGCTTTTTCCGGAGCACATGCCACTCCTCGGCGATAGTTTAACGCTTTGTTAACCATTTGTCGCGCTTTCAAAGCCCCAGAAATGTGAAATTTTTGCGGTTTTTCGGGCCTTGAAGCAGGATTCCCCATCCCGTAACGTCGCAACATGACCCTGATCGACCTTACGCCTGATGACGCGCCGCTGATCGGCGAGATCATTGCCGACGCCTTTGCCGATGATCCGGTGAACCTGTGGATTCTCAAAAACAAGCGGGCGATGCGCGCCCATTACACCGATCTTGCGCGTTATGTCTATTTGCGCGATGGATTCGGCCATCGCATGCCGGACAATAGCGGTGGAACGATGTGGCTGCCGCCGGGGGTGCATGAAAAGGCCGGCATGATGGGCATGCTGACAATGATGACGCATATGATCCGCTTTGCTGGGGTTGAAGGTCTGCGCCGCGGCATGCGCTTTGGAAATGTTGTGCAACCGAAACACCCGCGCGAGCCGCATTATTATTTGCATGCCATTGGCGTGTGCCCCGGCAGGCAAGGGCGCGGCATTGGCAAGCAATTGATGACGCCTGTGCTGGCGCGCGCGGACGCAGAAGGCATGCCGTGTTATTTGGAAAGCTCGAAAGAGGTTAACGTTGCGATCTATCAAACGTTTGGCTTTGAGGTGGTCGAAGAAGTCGAAGCCGTTCCCGGTTGCCCGCCGATCTGGACCATGTGGCGGGAGGGGCGGGGTTAATAATGGTCCCTTCTCCTTTATGGAGACCTTTATGCAACCATTTCCTTAACCCTTCGAGACGGGCTTTCAGCCCTCCTCAGGATGAAGGAAATGGTTGAATGAGGCCTTCATCTTGAGAGCCTGTCCCGGACCTGATCCGGGAAGCGAGCAAAGCGAGCGTCTCGAAAGGTCGAAGGCCGACTTATACTAAAATCTTCCTCAAGGGAGAGGGGGCTTTCTAAAGCGCCCCCGCAAACGGCTTGTAGCCTTTGGGGATGCCCGCATCGGGAGTGAAGCCGTAAAGCGGCTCGCCCGGCAGTGAGGCTTTCACCAAGTCCCGAACGTTCATCAGCTTGTCGAGATCGATCCCGGTTTTGAGGCCCATGCTATCCAACATAAACACCAAGTCTTCGGTGACGATGTTGCCGGATGCGCCCGGCGCCGCCGGGCAGCCGCCAATACCGCCCATGGAACTATCGATGGTCGTCAAGCCTTCTTCCAAAGCAGCCAAAGCATTTGCGAGACCTAAGCCCCGCGTGTTGTGAATGTGAATGCCGGTGCAAGCGTCTTCACCGACAGCGGCGCGCACTTTACGGATCAAAGATTTTGTCGTGGCGGGATTAGCATATCCAGTGGTGTCGGAAATGCCCACCTCGGCGCAGCCGCACTCCATCAAATTTTCCGCCACCTCGACCACTTTCTCCTCCGGCACTTCGCCGACAATGGTGCAGCCAAAAGCCGTGGACAAACCACCTTCGAACTTCGGGCGATCCTCTGCAGGCTGAGCATTAATCAGCTCGGCAATCGCGCGGGTTTCATCATACATTTGCGCGTGCGTGCGGTTCACATTGGCAATGGAATGTTCTTCGGAACACGAGAGCGGGATGGTGATTTTATGTGCACCGGCTTCAACCGCCATTTGCGCCCCTTTCAAGTTCGGCACCAGCACCGCCACCTGCAAGCCGGAAATGCTGCGCGCGTGCTTGACGATCTCAGCAGTGTCGGCAAGCTGCGGGAAAATTTTCGGATGCACGAATGAGCCAACTTCGATTTCCGGCAGGCCCGCCGCGGCCAACGCACTGACCCACTTCTTCTTATCCTCTGTGGGCATGATGGCTTTGATGCTTTGCAAGCCATCGCGCGGGCCGACTTCACTGACTTCAATATCGATCTGACTGTTCATTCTCATTACCTTTTTATCCAGGCTTTATATATAGGCATCGCAAGGCCACGTTTCAGCACCACGTGACCAACCCTCGCACATGAGAGGCCCCCTAGGTTTCTGGCGGGTTTCCCTGGCCGTCTGCCTATGTCATAAAACCCCCATGGCTGTAAGGCCAAGACATTTCTGACGTTTTCACAAGGTATCTAATCTGAATGAGCACAAACTCTGACCTTCCTCTCTCTGGTATCCGTGTTGTGGAGTTCACCCATATGGTGATGGGCCCGGCGGTGGGCGTGATTCTGGCCGATATGGGCGCGGATGTGGTGCGCATTGAGCCCGTGGGCGGCGATGCGACCCGCAAACTCAAAGGCTCGGGCGCTGGGTATTACGCCATGTACAACCGCAACAAGAAGAGCGTATGCCTCAACCTGAAAGATCCGAAGGGGCATAAGATCGCCCGCGATCTCTGCTTACAAGCCGATGTTGTTGTGGAAAATTTCCGCCCCGGCACAATTGAAAAGCTCAAACTCGGTTATCACGACCTAAAAGACGACAATCCCGGTGTGATCTTCTGTCACGCCAAAGGGTTTCTCACCGGCCCGTATGAAAACCGCGCAGCCCTTGATGAAGTGACGCAAATGATGGGCGGCCTCGCCTATATGACCGGGCCGCCAGGACGGCCATTGCGCGCCGGGGCCTCTGTGATTGATGTCACCGGCGGCATGTTTGGCACGATTGCGGTGCTCGCCGCCTTGGAA
>JANQLI010000339.1 GCA_028280675.1 Alphaproteobacteria bacterium | reverse complement strand
GACATAGAAATTGTCTTTCTGATGGCGGATGCCTCGCATCAATCGATCGCATCACGTTTGGTCAAGGAAATTGCCCGGCTCGGTGGAGATATAAGCAGTTTTGTGCCTGCGTCCGTGGCGGCGAAACTGCTGCAAAAAGTAAAAGTGCCCTAGGGCAAGAGGAGAAAAGAGGGTTTGGTATGCGTCAAATTTTGATGAGTCTCGTCATGGTGTTTTCACTCGCATCCGTATCATCGCAAGCTGCGGAACGCGACCTTGAGAATATACTCTATCTGGATTTAAAGGATGGCCGCGTGACCATACAAATGTATCCGGCTTTTGCGCCAAACACAGTTGAGCGTATCAAAAAGCTGACACGCGAAGGCTTCTATGACGGTTTGGCTTTTCACCGGGTGCTCGATGGTTTTATGGCGCAAACCGGCGATCCTCTTAGCAAGCAAGAATCCAAACGTCAGGTGTGGGGGTCCGGCGGATCATCTTATCCTGACCTTGAAGACGAATTTAATATCAAACGCCATTGGCGCGGTGTCGCCTCGATGGCTAATTCCGGTGTGCCAAACAGTGCGAACAGCCAATTTTTTATTATGTTCAAAGACAACACACGCCTTGATGGAAACTACACCGTTTGGGGTCGCGTGATTGCCGGTATGAAGCATGTCGATAAGATTAAACGTGGCGATGAATATAATAATGGCGCCATTGTTGGTGAACCGGACCGTATCGTCAAAATGGTCGTGGCTGCGGATGTCGAACCGAAACCAGAGGCCGCAACAGAAGATGTGGCTGAAGCCGCAGAGAATTAACATACAAACGCGCAGGAGTCCCTGCCGCACATTAAAATCAGGAGAAGACTTATGAGTGACGCAAGCGGCGCTGGCGATCAGTTAATTTTGGAATTGGAATGGGGCAAAGTGGTCATTGAAACACGGCCTGACCTGGCGCCAAATCACGTCGCACGGATATGCGAACTCGCCGATCAAGGCTTCTATGACGGTATTGTTTTTCACCGTGTCATTGATGGCTTCATGGCGCAGACCGGCGATCCAACCGGAACGGGAACCGGTGGATCGGGGCAAAATTTAGCAGCCGAATTTAACGATGCGCCGCATCAGCGCGGAACCTGCTCAATGGCGCGGGCCGCAAGTCCAGACAGTGCGGATAGCCAATTCTTCATTTGTTTCGATGATGCGGGATTCCTCGACCGTCAATATACGGTTTGGGGACAGGTCGTGGAAGGCATGGAGCATATTGATCGGATCAAGCGGGGAGAGCCTGTTCCGGACCCCGATAAAATTGTCTCCATGCGCACGGCGTCTGCTAGCTAACTGAGACATCTTCAAAATGCGCGTTGACGCATTCGATTTTGATTTACCAGAAGAGCGTATCGCGTTGCGGCCTTTAACGCGGCGCGAAGAGGCGCGCTTGCTTGTCGTGAAAGACAAGACGCTGGCGGATCAGCATATTGGCGATTTGCCTGAACTGTTGCAGCCTGGCGACGTTGTGGTGGTCAACAACACCAAAGTCATTCCCGCCTTTCTCCCGGCGATGCGGCCCGCGCGGGACCGCCATCAACGGACAGGCCCGGTGCCAATCGACATCACCTTACACAAACGCCTTGATGCCAATCATTGGCGAGTGTTTGCGAAACCTGCCAAGCGCCTCAAAGAAGGGGACCTTCTGTATGTCGGGCCCAATATTGAAGCAGTTGTTGAAGAGAAAGGTGCAAACGGGGAATTTTTATTAGCTTTTATGCAA
>JANQLI010000333.1 GCA_028280675.1 Alphaproteobacteria bacterium | reverse complement strand
TTAAATGTTGCTCAAGAATACGCTGCCCATTTCCAGGGGCCCATTTTTCGGCCTGGGGCACACTGGGTTGCACGATACGCAACGTCGCCCCAGGCACAGACGCCACAGGATTAGCGGACAAACGCCACGCGCCAAATCCCCACATCATGGCCACCAACACGATGGCGAGGACGGGCCAGCGCCAAGCCTTTGGCGCTTGCAAAGTGGGGATTGAAAAAGCAGCAGGCGCAAGGCCGATCCAAATCGCCAACACCGTGAGACCATACACCCCAACAAGAGAGGCGGTTTGACTGATCTCAAGGGACCCGGCCCAGGCATAGCCAAAAATGTTCCACGGAAACCCTGTGAGTATATGCCCGCGCAGCCACTCAGCCAGAGCCAAAGCCACCGTCAGCGCCGCAAGGCGTGTCACACCCTTTCGCCAAAACCAACCCGCGACAGCCGTCGCAACCGCAAAGAAAATCGCTAATCCCGCGGGCAACAACACGACCACGAAGGGGATCATCCAAGCATAAAAGTCGGCGTCCACCAAAAACGCATAGCCAATCCAATAAAAGCCTGCGAGACAATAGCCAAACCCGAAACACCATCCGAGCAGCGCGCCACGCCGCCATGTGATCGACCCCTCTTCCGCTGCGCCGTCCAAGACCCAAACGAAGCCCGTGAGGCTGACAAGCAGCGCAAAAAAGGAGGACACAGGGGCCATACTCAGCGCGCCGACCGCGCCGAAGAGAATGAGCAAGAGGTAGCGCAAAACACCGTCTATCTTCGCAACGGTTTTCGCAAAAGATGAGAGACCCAGCCCGGTGTCCAAGACGGAATGCGCAGAGGATGATGGCTCCGTATCGGCTGACGGCACCCCTAAGCCCCCTCAGATGTTTTTTTGCGTTCTGGCGCGGCAGGGTGCATTGAGGATTTGCGATTATCAATAATCCGTAACCGTTTAATACGTCTTGGATCAGCATCAATGACTTCAAAGTCAAACCCCAACGGGTGGGTGACCAGTTCACCGCGCTGCGGGACGCGCCCCACAAGCGAGAACACAAGCCCCCCTAACGTATCAATATCTTCTTCACGGTCATCAGGCAAAAAGTCCACGCCCAACAGCTCTTCTAAATCATTAATCTCAACACGGGCATCAGCGGTGTACCCCCCTTCAGTGCGCATTTTGAGGCGGGGGCCGGTATCTTTGTCGTGCTCGTCTTCAATTTCCCCAACAATCTCTTCCACAAGGTCTTCAATGGTCGCCAAACCATCCGTTCCACCATATTCATCAATCACCAACGCCATATGAATATGAGTAGCTTGCATCTTAAGAAAGAGATCCGCCACCGGCATGGACGGGGGAACAAACAAAACTTCGCGGCGTATTTGCGCAATAGGCTGCTGTGCTGTCGCCTGATCCTGCAGCTCACGCGTCTGATGCTGCGCCATCAGCTTGACCACATCTTTGATGTGCACCATGCCGATAGGATCATCTAAGGTTTCACGATACACTGGCAGGCGTGAATGGGCAGCTTCCATCAACAGCGCTAAAAGGCCGTCGAGTGTCTCATGCTCTTCAACCGCCTTGATGTCAGCCCGCGGCACCATCACATCTTCGACACGCAAATCACCGAACTTGAGAATATTAATGAGCATGTCGCGCTCTTCATCACGTAACGCTTCACCGTTGTCATGATCCTCAATAAATTCTTCTAAGGATTCGCGCAAAGTCGGGTCATTGTCACGGCCGCGAAAGACGCTGCGCAAGGACTGCATCAATCCGGAGAAAAATGAGAGCTCTTCGTGGGCGCGCTTATTGGTATGCGATGTCACGTCAGCCATGCGCAGGCTCCATGGCGGCATGATTGTCCTGATACGGATTATTGACACCTAAATCGGCTAGAATGGACACCTCCAGCGCTTCCATGTCTGAAGCGTCAGCGTCCGTTTCATGATCAAACGCGAGAAGATGCAAAACGCCATGCACAGCAAGATGCAATGTGTGGTGCAGGAAAGATTTGCCTTGCTGCGCGGCTTCCCGCGCAATGGTTTCATGCGTCAACACAAGATCGCCCAACAGGACCGGCGCATCGCCGTTGAGCGTCATGCCGCTTGGAAACGACAGCACGTTAGTGGGTTTCTCCTGACCGCGATAAGTTTTATTCAAGTGCTGCATTGTCGCATCATCCGTCAGCACAACGCTGACTTCCACACTGTCATGGTGCGGCACAAGACGCACCATCACTGCATCAATGGCGCGCTGAAGCTGCGCCTCGGCATCTGTGAGCAGGTCGGCCCAAGCCACGCTTTGCATATCAAGAGAGAGTTCAGCCATGTTCCCGTTCATTATAGGCGCGAATAATCCGTGCAACGAGGGGGTGCCGCACCACATCGGCATCGGAGAAGGTGACTTTCGCGATCCCGTCGACGCCATCTAAGATGCGCAGGGCTTCGGTCAACCCGGACACCGCCCCCCGCGGCCCCGACGGCAAATCAACCTGAGTGGGGTCCCCTGTAATCACCATGCGTGAATTATCCCCCAAACGGGTCAAGAACATCTTAATTTGCATCGGCAAGCAGTTTTGCGCTTCATCGAGAATCACAAAGGCGTTTGACAAGGTGCGGCCACGCATAAAGGCAAGGGGGGCCACCTCAATATCCGCATTTTCCAGCCGTTTATTGACCTGATCCCCCGGCATCATATCATGCATCGCATCATAAAGAGGCCGTAAATAGGGATCGACCTTTTCCCGCATGTCACCTGGCAGAAAGCCCAAATTTTCCCCCGCTTCCACAGCCGGACGGGACAGGATGAGGCGCTCGACTTCGCCGCGCATCAGCATGGCCACCCCCACAGCCACCGCGAGATAGGTTTTGCCGGTCCCCGCCGGTCCCACACCGAACACCAAATCATGCGAGCCAAGCGCATCAATATAGGCGCTTTGCCGGGGCGAGCGCGGCGAAATCACTTTGCGGTATGTGCGGATTTGATGACGTTCAAGCGCAGTGGAGACAGGCCCCTTTGCGTGATCGGCCCCGACGACCATTCTGATCGCCGCCGCCACTTCGGGCTCATCAACAGCCAAACCGTTCGCAAGACGGGTTGTCAGCTCATCAAGCACCTGATGGGCGCGGTGCACATCATGGCGCCCGCCTTCAATGGTCAAGCAATTGCCCTTTGGCACCACATAGACATTGAAGGCTTGCTCAATCATCGCAAGATGGCGGTCATGGCTTCCGCACAGGTCGGCCAAGTGCTCTATCGCGCTCACTTCGAATTGGAGAGTGTTTTGTGTGCGCCCTTTCCCGCCGCTGGCTGCAGCCGATTCGAGGGATTTGCGCCGTCCAGATGCTTGTCTACTCAAGCGTTTTCTTAACTGCCTCTTTGTTCCGTCTCAGGGCGCAGATAGGCCGCCTTTAAGACACAGGGTAATCGCACAGCTCGCCAGCAAGGGAATTTTGCTGCGCAGCCGTCACCTTAACATACGCCATTTTCCCGATCAGGTCTGCATCATTCTTCACATGCACCGCCTGTAAATAGGGGCTGCGGCCGATGACCTGCCCCTCGTAACGCCCTGGTTTTTCAAATAAAACCGGGATCACTTGGTCAATGAGATTATGGTTAAATTGTTTCTGTTGTGTGACAAGCAAGGCCTGTAATGCCGCCAATCGCGCTGTTTTGACCTCTTCCGGGATTTGATCCTCTGCCTCTGCGGCTGGCGTGCCAGGGCGCGCACTATATTTAAACGAGAAGGCTTGCGCATAAGTCACGTCCCGCACCAATTGCATCGTCGCCTCGAAATCGGCGTCACTTTCTCCTGGAAACCCGACAATGAAATCCGAAGACATCGCAATATCAGGACGCGCATCCCGGATACGATCGATTAACGCGCGATACATATCCGCCGTATGCTGACGATTCATCGCCTGCAAAACCCGGTCTGCGCCCGACTGGATCGGCAAATGCAAGTAAGGCATCAATTGCGGAACGTCTGCATGCGCTGAAATCAACTCCGCGTCCATATCGCGCGGATGACTGGTGGTGTAACGAAGACGGTCCAAGCCATCAATGTCCGCAAGATGCCGGATTAAGCGGCCCAAAGTCCACACGGTTAATCCCGCACCGGGCGCTTCGCCGTGATAGGCATTGACATTTTGGCCGAGTAACGTGATTTCACGCACGCCGGAGGCAATTAAGCGTCGCGCTTCGTCTTCAATCTGTGCGACGGGGCGCGAAAATTCCGCCCCCCGCGTGTAAGGCACAACGCAAAATGCGCAAAACTTATCGCACCCTTCTTGAATGCTGAGAAAGGCCGTCGGCCCGGCAGTAAGACGTGTGGCGGGAAGGTGGTCAAACTTGTCTTCAACAGGAAAGTCCGTATCAAGAATACGTCCCTCTTGACGTTCGGCTTTGGCAATCAATTCCGGCAAATGGTGATAGGCCTGCGGACCAAACACCATATCCACCGCGGGCTGGCGTTTCATCATCTCATCGCCTTCGGCTTGCGCTACACAGCCCGCCACAGCCATGATCACCTTGTCACCCTCTTCGGCCTTTTTCTCTTTAAACTGTTTGAGCCGTCCCAATTCCGAATAGACTTTTTCAGATGCTTTTTCGCGTATGTGACAGGTGTTCAAGATCATCATATCCGCTGCCGCCGGATCATCGGTTGGCGCATAGCCAAGCGGCGACAACACATCCACCATCCGCTCAGAATCGTAGACGTTCATCTGACATCCATATGTCTTGATATAGACATTCTTTTTCGGCACGACCGCGTACCCCTAACAGCACCACAACAAGAGCGCCTTTAAACGCCCGTCATAAATCAGGGGCGTTATATGCGGCATCGCTGTGCGAAAAACAACCTTTTCAGCTTTCAGCGGACGAATCGTCCTCGGGCATGCCATAAAGCTCTAATCGGTGATCGACCAATGTAAAGCCCAACTCCTTGGCCACGCGGGTTTGCAGAGCCTCAATTTCCTCACTTTGAAATTCGATCACCTCGCCGGTTTTGACATTGATGAGATGGTCATGATGCTCTTTCGGTATTTCCTCGTAACGGGCCCGGCCATCACGAAAATCGAGGCGCTCCAGGATACCGGCCTCTTCAAACAAACGCACGGTTCGGTAAACAGTCGCAATACTGATCTTCGGATCAGCCGCAGAGGCGCGCTGGTAAAGCTCTTCGACATCCGGGTGGTCATCGGATTCTGAAAGAACGCGGGCGATCGTCCGGCGTTGATCGGTCATCCGCATTCCCTTTTCTACGCATAACTTTTCAAGACGGTCCATTCTTCTACTCTCTTTAATGTGCTTATGCCGGGTCTTTGACTTTAGCCTATCCAACCAAGAATCGCTCTAAAAATCAAAGGTTAACGTGACGCCGCCGCAAGTTTAAGGCATCAATGCGTGTGTCGCCCCGTTTATAATAGCGCGGGCGGCGGCCAAATTCTTCAAATCCCGCGGCCCTATAGAGCGCCCGCGCCGCTATATTGTCTTCGGCGACATCCAGAAAAAGCTCGGTCACCGCGTCTTGAGAAAGCGATTCGAGCGCCTGCCGCAGCAATTGACCCGCCAGCCCTTGGCCGCGCGACGCAGGCTGTATCCCGATCGTGAGAATTTCCGCCTGCTGCGCGGCCCTTTGCACTAGCAAAAGACCGCAGGGCTCACCTTCGTCCTTTGCGATCACCCACCCCGTGACACTGGGCGACACCAACAGATCCCGAAAGGCCGGTTCCGTCCACGGCTCTTCAAAACAGTCCGCGTGCAGGGCTGCGTAAAGGGCGGCTCCTTCAGCTCCGAGGATATGGCATGAAGGCGCCACACCGCACCTCTATGCCACGACATCAGTGCGCGCAGAGGCAGGCAATTTGGCATCGGGCGGACGTAAATAAAACGGTGAGGGAACCACGCCTTCAGGATCAGCAGCGCTTGCCGCAAGGCGCGCAATGTGCGGCGCGTCAGGCTGCCCTAAAGCCGCACTCAACAAAAACGGATGCCGGGCGCTCGCGAGTCCCGGCATGACAAGGGGAACGCCGGTGCCAGCTAAGACAATCTGTGTGTCTTTTGCTTTTGCGCACATGTCCGCAACAGCCTGTTCAGGCGGCAACACCGCAGGATCTGATAGCGGCGTCAGATCGGCATAAAAGAGCTGCATATAAACCTCACCGCGGCGCGCATCAAAAACCACAGCGATACAATCGGTCTCCGTTGCCTCCGTCACAGCCGCCGCCACCGCCTGTAAAGTCGTCACGCCGATGACCTGAATATCCGTTCCCAGCACCATCGCACGCGCCGCCGACACG
>JANQLI010000294.1 GCA_028280675.1 Alphaproteobacteria bacterium | reverse complement strand
TTTTCGGGCTTCTTTATGGCTTCGCGAAGTGCAATTAGCTTCACTTTATGTATATGGCCTGTTTCACGCACGGTGATGGGATAGCCTTCGCCTTTTATATATTGTTTCAAAAAATCGATTGGTTCCCATATTTCTTTGCCTTGCAGTTCAGGGATCACATAACTCTTCATATTCGACAGCTCCTATCGCAAAAGCCGCCATTGTAGGTGCGCCCGAACACCCCTCGGATTAGTTGGGAAGCCAGTGGGGATAAGGCATTCGCTACATCCCACAATTTCCATGATCTGCGCCACTTTTGGGCTGATTTTCGCCGGCAAGCTGCGCTATAGTGCGGAGAATCGGGCGCACGCACCTCACGCCGCCCGGAATGTGTAAGAGGGACAGCGAAATTTATGGCCAAGTCGAGTCCAAAAATACCCGCCGATATTGCCAAGCTCAGCTTTGAAGATGCGCTGGCGGAGCTTGAAAACATTGTGCAGCAGCTCGAAGGCGGCGATGCGGCGCTGGAAGATTCCATTGCGATTTACGAACGCGGGACTCAGCTCAAAGCGCATTGCGAATCCAAACTGGCGACGGCGAAAACCAAAGTCGAAAAAATCTCATTGTCCGCAGACGGATCAGTTTCGGCAAAAGCGGCCGATCTGTCTTAACCTCACCCATGCGAGTACGCCGCCATGTCCGATCTCTATGACGAAGTGACATCGTTCAAGGATGCCTTGCGGGTGACCGCCGAGGCGGTGGAGGATCAATTGCTGGATCTGATGGCCGATCCCGATGGGCCGGAAGCTTATGTCTGGGAAGCCATGCGGTATGCGGTCAAGGGCGGCAAACGCTTACGCGCTTTTTTGGCCATGCAATCGGGGCATCTCTTTGATGTGGATGAAGAGGCGATGCTGCGCGTTGCTGCGGCGGTTGAATGCATCCACGCCTATTCGCTGGTCCATGACGATTTGCCGAGCATGGACGATGATACGCTGCGCCGGGGCCGCCCGACCACCCATGTCGAGTTTGGCGAGGCGACAGCGGTTCTCGCAGGTGATGCGTTGCAGAGCCTGGCTTTTGACATTTTGGCCGATCACGACACCCACGGCGATCCCTATATTCGTTGCGACTTGGTGTCACGCCTCGCCCAAGCCATCGGCGGACATGGTATGGTGGGGGGGCAAATGATCGACCTGGAGGCGGAAAGTCAGGAGCTCGATATTGGCGCGGTCATCCGCTTGCACCGGCTGAAAACTGGGGCGTTGATTGCGTTTGCCTGTCAATCGGGCGCGATTATGGGCCGGGCGTCGCGGGATGCCCGGCATGCGTTGGACGCTTTTGCCCATGATTTGGGGCTCGCATTCCAGGTTGTGGACGATTTATTAGACATTTCCGGCGATGCGGAGACCATCGGCAAGACCCCAGGAAAGGACGAAGCGCGCGGAAAAGCAACGTTTGTGTCGATTTTAGGGGCCGCTCGCGCCCGCGATCAGGCGGAATTACTGGCAAACCAGGCAAAAAGACATCTTGATTTGTTTGACGAAAAAGCTGATTTTCTGCGGGATGTTTGCTCTTATGTGACAGAGCGCAAGAATTAGGGGTTTATCGAGGAAGCGATCTCAAGAACTGGGGCAATGGTGGGATCGTAAACCAGATAAGGATGTAAATCTTCAGTGTTACAAAAACCGAAAACACCACTTCTGGATCAGGTGAACGTTCCATCCGATCTGCGTAAATTTGAGCGCCCAGAGTTGCGTCAAGTGGCGGACGAGTTGCGCCAAGAAACGATTGATGTTGTCTCGCGCACCGGCGGGCACTTGGGCGCTGGCCTTGGCGTTGTCGAGCTGACTGTCGCTCTGCATTATGTCTTTAACACGCCTGCCGATCGTTTGGTTTGGGATGTGGGCCATCAAAGCTATTCGCACAAAATCATCACCGGCCGCCGCGACCAGATGCATACCTTGCGCAAAGGGAGCGGGCTGTCCGGCTTCACCAAACGCAGCGAAAGCGAATATGATCCTTTCGGTGCAGCGCATGCCGCGACATCAATCTCTGCCGCGCTCGGCATGGCGGTGGCGCGCGATCTGGCGGATGCGCATAACAATGTGATTGCCGTGATTGGCGACGGATCAATGAGCGCAGGCATGGCCTATGAGGCGATGAACAACGCTGGCGCCATGGACAGCCGCTTGATTGTGATCCTCAATGACAATGACATGTCAATTGCGCCACCTGTGGGTGCGATGAGCGCTTATCTTGCGCGTCTCATGTCGAGCGGCACTTATACGGGCTTTCGCCATTACGCCAAACAACTTGCGAAGAAATTCCCGCGCACCTTTGAAGAAACCGCACGAAAAGCGGAAGAATACGCCCGCGGCATGGCGACCGGCGGCACCTTGTTTGAAGAGCTTGGCTTTTATTATGTCGGCCCCATTGACGGGCACAATCTCGATCATTTGATCCCTGTCCTGAAAAATGTCCGGGATATGAAAGAAGGCCCGGTGTTGATTCATTGAGTC
>JANQLI010000287.1 GCA_028280675.1 Alphaproteobacteria bacterium | reverse complement strand
CCATACGGTTATTTGTTGTTTCCGCGTCTCCGCCACACATTTCTTTTTGTGTGTCGCCGAAAGTAAGAAGAACGCCCCAGCCGCCTGGTCCGGGGTTGCCCGAACAGGCGCCATCGGTGTAGATGGTCACTTTTTTCATGAGATTCCGTAACTCGCCGCTGATGTTGCTTTTTGATGGAAGCGTAAGCGTTCCACATAATCAAGTGGATTTTTTGGTTTCACCAAGGCGCCATCTGGAACATTCAGCCAGTCATATAACCGTGTCAGTAAGAAGCGAAGAGCGGCGCCACGGCATAGGATTGGCAGGGCCGCAATATCTGCCGCAGGTAATTGTTCGATCTTTTGATAGGATTGCGTTAATGCGCGGGCATTGGTTGCATTAAATTCGACCCCGCGCTCAAAGCACCAGGCATTGATGCAAATCGCAAGGTCATAGACAAGTGCATCCTCGCACGCAAAATAAAAGTCGATGAGGCCAGAGAGTTTGTCTTTGACGAAAAAGACATTATCAGGGAAAAGGTCCGCGTGAATGATCCCGTGCTGTAAATCGTTGGGCCAATGGGCGTCTAAGTAATCAAGTTCTGCTGTGATAAAGTCGCGTAATCCGGGTTGCACATCATTGGCGTGGTCCGCGCATTGATCAAACAAAGGGCGCCAATCGGATTGTCCCAAACCGTTTTTGCGGCTCAGCGTGAAATCCGCACTTGCTAAATGCATACGCGCGAGATGTTCGCCTAATTCCGCGCAATGTTGGACTTTTGGTTTGTTGACGCAAATGCCATTCAGAAAACTGACCAAAGCTGCCGGGCGGCCCGCGAGTTCCCGCAGAGTATTACCGTCGCGGCCATGAATGGGCAGCGGACAGTCTACGCCGCGTTCTGCGAGGTGCTCAAGGAGTCCGAGAAAAAAGGGTAGGTCATCAACATTCACCCGCTTTTCATAGAGCGTCAGGATGTAATGCCCTTGATCGGTTTGCAGGAGGTAGTTCGAGTTTTCGACCCCTTCCGCAATACCTTTCAATGCAACGACATCGCCGATGTCATATTTTGCGACAAAGGCTGCGAGGTCGTCATCCTCAACATGTGTGTAAACCGCCATGGTGATGCCTCTATTCGCTCAACATACGGGGAAGCTTAAAGGTGACGTTTTCCTCGTTCGTCGTCACTTCCTCGATTGTGACATCATAGTGTTTTTTAAGGGCGTCAATGACTTCCTTCACGAGCTCTTCTGGTGCGGATGCCCCTGCCGTGAGACCTAATGTTTGCACCTGAGAGAGCGTCTGCCAATCGAGATCTGCAGCGCGTTGTAAGAGATAGGCATTCTCACAGCCATATTTTTGAGCAACCTCAACAAGGCGCATGGAATTTGATGAATTGGGCGCGCCAATCACTATTAAGGCATCACATTTTGGGGCTATTGTTTTGACGGCTTGCTGGCGATTGGTGGTCGCGTAACAGATATCCTCTTTGTGGGGATGACGAATCTTCGGAAACCGGTCTTCAAGAGCCTTAATGATTTCTGCCGTATCATCTACGGACAATGTTGTTTGTGTCGTATAAACGAGCTTCTCCGGATTTTTGGGCGACAGAGCCTTTACGTCGTCAACGGTTTCAATAAGGGTTATATCCCCTTCATCCAA
>JANQLI010000285.1 GCA_028280675.1 Alphaproteobacteria bacterium | reverse complement strand
ATCCAAGTTTTGGTCAAAGCGGGTCTCGTCACGCAAAAACGCGAAGGACGGATCAACCGTTGCCGCCTGGATGCAGGGCCGATTTTTGACGCTGCGCTATGGCTCAACCGGTATAGCGCCTATTGGCAAAATCAATTTGAAAGCTTGGCTGGGTGGCTTGATCACCTTGAACGTGAACGGGACACAAAGCCAAAACGCAACAAGGGTAATGGGAGAAAAACATGAGCTATCAAGACACGCGCGATCAATTAGCCGGGTTTCGCAAACAGATTTTTGAGATTCGCGAGAAGATGCATGCGGTGCAGGCGGAGATCGAACCGCAAGAGGTGGAGGACTATACCTTCACAACAATGGATGGCGAGAGCACATCGCTTGCCGATCTGTTCGGCGAGAAAGACGACCTGATCGTCATTCACAATATGGGTCCGAGTTGCCGCTATTGCACCTTATGGGCGGATGGCTTTAACGGCATCTATGATCACCTTGCCAATCGTGCGTCCTTTGTGCTCACGACACCGGAAGAGCCCGCAAAGCAAAAAGCCTTTGCGGAGAAACGCGGCTGGCGGTTTCCCATCCTCTCTCATCAAGGCACAACCTTTGCCGCAGACATGGGCTATACTGGCGAACACGGATTTGAGCCCGGCATATCGGTCTTCCAGAAACGCAATGGCAAGGTTGTGCGTGTCTCTGATTCCGAAATGGGCCCTTATGACGATTTCTGCGCCATCTGGCATTTCCTGCGCATGATCCCCGAAGGCCCAAACGGCTGGGAACCGCAGTATAAGTATTGAGTATATAAGAGGCCTTCGACCTTTCGAGACGCTCGCTTCGCGAGCTCCTCAAGATGAAGGGCCTCTTATGAAACCATTCCTTCATCCTGAGGAGGACCGAAAGGTCCGTCTCGAAGGATCAAGGAATGGTTCATGGGGGACACGCTAAGCCGCTTGCTGCTTTTGCTCTTTTAAATAAGCCAGCATGGTATCGGCGTCAGACACTTCAAACGGATCGGTGGCGCAATTGTCGTCATAGCCTTCTTCGGCGAAGATTTTCTTGATTGCGCCGTTTTCCACATACATGGAATAGCGCCATGACCGCAGACCAAAGCCGAGATTACACTTCTCAACGAGCATGCCCATTTTACGGGTGAACTCACCATTGCCGTCAGGCAGCAAAAAGACTTTCTCGGCATTCTGGTGCTGGCCCCACTGGAACATGACAAAGGCGTCATTCACTGACAAACAAATTACTTCATCAACCCCTTGCGCTTTGAACTCGTCATAAAGCTCTTCATAACGCGGCAAGTGCGTGCTGGAACAGGTCGGGGTAAACGCCCCTGGTAATGCGAAGAGGACAATTTTCTTATTGGTGAAAATGTCGTCGCTGGTCAGATCTTTCCACTCATAGGGGTTCGGGCCGTCAATGGCGTCGTTCCGCACACGGGTTTGAAAGGTCACACTAGGCACATGGGTACGCATCATTTGTTTTCTCCTCTAAAATAATGCTGATGGTGATTACGCTTCTTGCATGCTGCGCAGCATCCAAGCGTTCTTTTCATGGATTTGCATCCGTTGGGTCAGCAAATCTGCTGTCGGTTCGTCATCCGCCGCATCGACAACCGGAAAGACGGATCGCGCCGTGCGGACGATGGTCTCTTGGTCCTGCGCCAATTGGGCGATCATGTCATCGGCGCTCGGCACATCGCGCGATTCTTCAATCTCGGTCAGTTCGGCAAAGTCTGCGTAAGACCCAGGCGCTGGAAAACCCAAAGCGCGGATGCGTTCGGCAATGTCGTCCACCGCAATGGCGAGCTCGGTGTAGTGCTGCTCGAACAAAGTATGCAATGTGGTGAATTGCGGACCGGTGACATTCCAATGAAAGTTATGTGTTTTCAAATAGAGTGTGTAACTGTCCGCCAATAAGCGCGCCAAGCCCTTGGCGATGTGTTCACGATCTTCAGCAGAAATCCCTATGTTGATCTTGTCGGCCATAGCCCTTCTCCTCTGATGATGGGAGCAGCGCTCCCGTTGCGTTGCGATAGATATAGGGCACTCTTATTGAGTTGTGAAATGAGTTATTTTTCTTTTATTTATCGGATTTTTCGATTATTATAGCGAGATGAAAGCGACACCCACTTTGCGCCAAATGCGCCATTTTTTAGCCCTGGCGGAGCACGCACATTTCGGCCATGCGGCAGAAGCCTGTTATGTGACCCAATCGACTTTGAGCGCCAGTTTGAAGGAAATGGAGACGATATTGGGCGTAGAATTGGTCGAACGCACCAAGCGGCGCGTGATGATCACGCCCCTCGGCGCAGAGGTTGTGCAGCGCGTGCGTCAGATCTTGCTTGATGTGGATGACCTATGTGAGTTTATCCAGAGCCGCGAACAACCGCTGACGGGTCCGTTGCGCCTTGGCAGCATTCCAACCATTGGCCCGTATCTTCTGCCGCGGGTCTTGCCGCATTTGCGAACGGCTTATCCGGATTTACAGCTTTATTTGCGTGAGGAAACCTCTGCGGACCTTATTCAATCTCTTGATAAAGGGCAGATCGATCTCGCCCTTTTGGCGTTTCCTTACGACTATGCCACCGAGAGCCGTTTTGACGTTGGTAGTGACAGCTTCTGGATTGCTTTGCCTGCCCGCCATCCCTTGCGCCATAAAGAGCGCATACACGTCAACGATCTTGCCGGAGAGACAATCTTGCGTCTTGAGGATGGCCATTGCTTGCGCGATCAAACAGAAAGTTTTTGCGCCCTCACCGCCAATCCAGCCACGCAAATCGAAGCAAGCAGTTTATTTACATTGGTGCAGATGACGGCAAATGGATTGGGACTCGCGATTGTGCCTAAAATGGCTGTGGATGCTGGATTGTTAAAAGGAACCCGCCTTCAAACGCGGCCGCTCGAAGGGAAAAATACAACACGCCAAATCGCCTTGATCTGGCGGCGCTCCTCCCCTCGTGAAGAGGAATATCGCATGCTCGGCCTTGAATTCCGCCATGAACTTGGCACGGCAAAGCCCGCCGATCTCAAACGCCGCAAACGCGGATAACACGTCCTCACATACAAAACAGAGAAGACATAGAGCACGTCTAGCGCTGGAAACTGAGTTTAACCCCGACATCTCCATGGCGCGGGTCATAGGCGTTGACGGACCATTGATCCGAGACTTGCCACATCCGCAAGGCCGTGCCGTGCTCCATATCAACAACCCGGTCCGCAACCACCTGTAAACGCGTTCCCTCAAGGCGGCGCGCAACATCGTCTATGAACGCGTGCGGGTGGGCTGGTTTGCGATGATATGACCGGGCATATTTCTTCGTTGATGAATCGTAAGGGACGGAATCGTAACGGATGCCGCGCGGCGTCTCATACACAGGACCGCTTTTCGTGGATGTGCCGGATGGCGCAGGCGCAAACTCTTCCACTGTGACAGCGGCAATCTGCATATCCATTGCAAACGCCTTCGACCAAGGAACAAAGGCGATAAATAAAGCCAGGATGATACAAAGTGTCACTGCATCACCGCCAACGGATTGAGGATGTCCACGTAAAGGCGTCTCGACCATTTTTCTTCTCCCTCGTCTCACACGTCGTCTTCCCCACCATCAAGATGGGATGAGTGTGACTCTAGAGGTGAGAGGTTGCCCGCCTTTTAAAAGGGAAAGCTGCTTTCAACTCGAATCTTGCTTAAATTTAGTTCGGATACGTCTTAGTTTCGCCGCAGGAATTAACTGAAATGGTCAACACGTCAACTAAAGTCTATTCAAGTCATCGGTTTTCTGCATAAGAGGGTTAATGTCTAGTATCTCAGACACGGCATATAGAGGGTGAATGCACCTCATTATACCAAAACGAAACAGAATTTTTTCGGCAAAAAATTTTTTTGCTTATTAAAAATCGCCGCATGCATTTTAACAACACTTTGTCTTTATAAAAATATCAATGAATGGTTAACATGACGGGCGTTTGGTAAGGTCTTGTTAACCTGCGCCCTCTTTATTGAATGCTTGCGCGCAATTTGACTCAAAACAGTGCACCGATCTTGGTAATGCATTTAGTAAGGAGTATCGCATGACCCGCCCCCTCGTCTTTTGTGCTTTTCTCATCACCTTCGTTCTTATGGCGGCAGGCACAGTCAGAGCAGAGCCCGCCGACGCGCCCGCAGACCCTCTCATACACATTTGATAAAGATTAAT
>JANQLI010000218.1 GCA_028280675.1 Alphaproteobacteria bacterium | reverse complement strand
CGGCAAGATGATCATACGCTTCTTCAAATTGAATAGACGACGTGAGTGACTGATGACATAGGATCAGCGGAATGCCATCCCCTGCCGTGCGATAATGGATTTGTCCGAATGGTCCGTCACAATAACCTTTTGTTGGTGTCATTTGATCTGCCCCAAAGATGTGAAAGCTGTAAACGTGCCCGCGAGTATAGGCAGCTCCGTGCGTGCTGTCGATATGCTCTGCATCTCAAGACTTTGTTCATCTTTGTCATCTCCGCGACATGAACGCGTGCTGTAATATGAAAAAAGACGGCGATACCAGCAAACTGAGCGCGTACTTTTACCAAGCTTTAAGAGGTGTTGCGCACTCTTTAAGCGGAGGCAGAAATGATCCGTTTACCTCCTATTAATGAAAAAAAGAAAGTGCGCGTTAACTAAAAAGTTGGGACTTTGCGTTTAAGTATGAGCATACACGTCATCAAACAGGTTCGTTTGTTGGAAGTGTGAGTGTCAACTTTGTATGAATTAAGAAGGGCTCTTTGAGCGATAGCTATGTTTTCAAAAAACGAATCCCAAGAAGCAGCATCATCTCCTGCTCCCGCAAGTAAACCAGCACCGCGTTCGTCTGGGCGGTCTGCTCCTTCCATCTTTAGCGCTGATGTGATTGTCGTTGGCAACTTGCATTCGGAAGGCGACATTCAGTTTGATGGCAAAATCGAAGGCTGCATCGAAAGCGGGTCCCTGACCGTTGGCGAAACCGCTGTGATTAAAGGTGAAGTGAAAGCCGATAACGTGACTGTCAAAGGACGTGTGCTGGGCAGCGTGCGTGGCCGGCAAGTGCAATTGATGAGCAGCTCACATGTTGAAGGCGATATTTTGCACACTGCCTTGTCGGTTGAATCCGGGGCTTACTTTGATGGCAATTGCCGTCATGCAGAAGACCCAATGACAGGCGAACTCAAAAAAAAAGCTTCAAGCAAGCTAGCTAAAGACGACGTTGAAGAAGCGCCACACGTGGCAGCCGAGCCCCTGCCGAGCGCCCTTCGTCAAAAAGCGTCATAAGTAAGACGTCTCACAAATAAAGTTTTGTACCCGCCCGGTGTCTGCGTATTGAGATGCCGGGCATTTTTTTGCGCGCAGGTCTGTTGCGCAGGAATCACAATGACGGATGCCGGATGTTACTTTTCGATGCGGCTAATCTTCGTTCCTTCGAAGGTGAGATTATACATCAGCCCTTTGTTTGAGATGATAAAGCCCAAAATGGGTTTGTTGATTGTGTTTGTGTCCACCTCACCCCCGGCGCCCACGGTGACAAGGGCGATGCTGCCATCGACGCCCGCTTCCCATCCAGAGCTGCGACGAAAGTTGTCCAAGGTATCTTGATACATGAATAAGATCACCTCGGTTTTCACCTGCACACCGAATTGAAAGCCCACCGACCCAGAGGCGAGGCGGAAATAATCGGCTGTGCCGCCATTGATCAAAAGCGCGCCTTCGCCATATTCCCCGCCAATCCCAATGCCAGCTTTGACGACTTCCGGAAAGACCAAAACGCCAGCGGCGCGATTGACTAAATCACGTCCATTGGACACTTCGCCATAAAATCTCGCGAGGGCGGCCTGCACATTGGCGTCAATCTCTGCGCGAGATGCTGCGTGTGATGTAACATTGATCAGCGAGACGCCCATTAAAATAGTGAGAAATCCTATGACAATTTTGCGTTTCATTTTTAGCACCCGGTGTTTGGCTTATTTATAATTATAATAGATATTATGCCCAAGAATCTTTGCCCAAGAATCAGATGGTCAGTGTAAACCATATTTGGCAATCCCGAAAGATGCCAAGCGTGTCTTCGCCATCGATTTGCAAAACTTTAACATAGTGGCGCCGCCAGGGGAGTGCGTTTTTCTCACGTTTGTGGTGACTGTCTCATTTGTGGAAAGACGAGGGCCGCAATGATGGCGGATTGATGACACCTGCCATGTGAGAGAGCATCTTCATCTTTTGTTAACCATAATAAGCTGCGGAGTTCCCGGAAAAACCCTCATATTTGGGCTTTGTTCCAGTATTTATGACTCTCTTAGACGTTTTTTCACCAGTTTTGATTAACGTCTCCGATGCGGCGCATGTTTTTCATCCCTTGGCACATGCTTTGCTAAATACATTGGTAACCGGATTGAGATCCGTGAGGAGTTTTAGAATGGTACATCACGTAGAAAAGCTATGCCAAAAAGGTGCGGTTTTCATGTCGGACCAGCGCGGGGCCACAGCAATCGAATATGGCTTGATTGCAGGCTTGATCGCAGTTGTGATTATGGCCGCACTTGTCAGCACTGGCACTGGCCTTGAAGACGTGTTCACCACTGTGAGCACCACAATCGATAACGCTACCTAAGACACCCCGGCTCAGATCCTCTCGATCTGCTGATCGAGTGACGAGAATTTAAAATCCTGTGTTTCAGCATTTGGAGCACGGGACTAACGAAGGTGAGCATACCGTCGTTCATCATATTGCGATGGTCAAGGGATGAGCTGTGAAGCACTTAATAAACACCGATAAGCCAGTCATTGCGGACATTACGCATGCGCGTTTGTCACGTGTGTTGCGTGGACCGGACACGCGGCACCGTGATGATGGTATGGTTGAGGAAGCACTGACGATCCTCGAAAAAACCCTTGGAACGATCGACCGTTTGCAAGGTCATATCGAACAGATGCTGGCCATTGCGGAAAAAGCCGCGCATATGGCGGACCCTATGAAGCGTATCAATCTCTCTGACGCCTTCGCAGAGTCATGCAGAGACCTGGATGCGGAGATTGAGAACGATAAGCGGAAAAACTTCAGTTTATTGGATTCCGGCCTTGGTATTTTGGCCTTTGATATAGGCACCCATAAGACTGTGCACGTCTCTGTGCCTCACATCAATCTCACGTCGAATTGGAAGGGTTTGTGTCTGATGCCGCACATCACATCCATTCGCCGTTCCGAATCAATGGATGAGGTCATTGATGGCCTTGGAGAAGCCTTACGGAAATTGGATCATGCCCGCAGCACCTATCAGGGCTCTATCGCGTGGTTGAAACGCCACCGCTAACGCACTCGCACTCTCCTCACAGCAACGTCAGTACCCACGCGCGGAATGGGTATTTTTGTTCCGCAGTCCTTTGAGAACAATGCAATTTTGTCAGCAAATATGCCGTTAAGACCTTATGGGTGCTGCGGTTTTTGGTGATTCACGCCAATATGCGGGCGGATGCCGTATTGCTATGGACAAGAAGCGGTCGAAGAGGAGATAAGCCGCAAGATAAGACGGATTCAGGCACGTGAATCAGGCATGATGGGACTGGAATCTTGGCCTGATCAGGGGCTGAGGTGTAAGATGACCCCAGGCCCGCGAGAGCATCTCGATGAGATGGCAATTGGCCGGTATCCAAGGCATAAAAGGATCACGACGTATGGCATCATTGAGCCGCAGGTCTTTTCTCGGACAAAGCGCCGCCGGGCTAGGTGGTTTATGTGCGTTACAATACACAAGCAACGCTTTTGCGCAGGCGGTGGAGACTGCCACGCAGTCTTATAATAAGTTCGAGGACCTCTATCGCCAAAAGTGGACATGGGACAGGGTTGCTCACGGCACACACGGGACGAACTGCGCGGGCAATTGCGCTTTTAACGTCTATATTAAAAACGGTGTGTTATGCCGTGAAGAGCAGCAAGGCATGTATAACGGCCATACAGCCTCACCGGATGTGCCGGATTATGGCCCGCGTGGCTGTCAAAAAGGTTTGCGCCATGCCAAATATATGTATGGCAAGCAACGTGTTCTTTACCCCATGCGCCGGGTTGGCGAACGGGGTGAAGGCAAGTGGGAGCGGATCACCTGGGACGAGGCGACCCGCGAAATTGCCGAGAAATTTATCAAATATTCTATTGAAGACGGCCCACAGGTGATTTCCCTCGGGAGCGGGACTCAGCTTTCTGTCAAAATGGCGTCTTTTGGTGCGTTGAACCGCTTTGCAAATATTTCCGGGACAACCGTTCCGGAGTTTTTCTCTGGCGTCGGCGATCTGCCGACCGGGGCCTATATGACGCTCGGCAAGGTCTATGCCGCCGATACGATGGCGTCGATTTTTAAATCGCGGTGCTGTTTGATCTGGATGACCAATCCTGCGGTGACCCGCATTCCTGACGCGCATTTCTTCTGGGAAGCCAAATATAATGGCACCGAAGTGGTAGCGATTTCGCCAGATTTTTCACCGACCGCGATGCATGCCAGCATGTGGCTCAATCCAAAACCCGGAACAGACACGGCGCTTGCCATGGCGATGGTCGATACGATCATCCAAGAAAAGCTTTATGATGCGCCGTATATCCAAGAGCAAAGCGACCTTCCGCTGCTGGTCCGCACCGATACGAAAGAATATCTGCGCGCCACAGATCTGTCATGGGTGGGCAAGCTATCGGTGAGCGATAACGTCTATTATATGTGGGACCAGGCCAAAGGCGAAATTGTGCAGGCGCCAGGGACGGGGATGGCGGATGCGCCTGTCGGGCGTGAGCGCCGCAAATGGGATACCCTTGATCTTGGTGACATCGATCCTGCCCTTGAGGGCGAATGGATGGTGGACACCTTGGATGGCCCAGTGAAGTGCACGACTGTTTTTGAACTCGCGAAAAAACGCGCCCGCGAGCATTCTCCAGAAATTGCGCAAGGCATCACCGGTGTCAATGCCAATGTTATTCGCAAAACCGCCCGTATTTTTGCCAAAGCCAAGCCAGCGATGATTTATTGCGGCTACGGAGCATGTAAGTCTTTGCATGGCGACATGCTGCAACGCGCATTTGTGCTGATGCTCTCCTTGACGGGCAATATCGGTGTGGAAGGCGGGAACTTACAATTTTCCAATGCGCCAAAATCCAATGGCATGCTGAGTTATGCGTTTGCCGGCGTGGGGCCTGCAACACGCGTCATCTCATCGACGCAATGGGACTACGAACATGGCGAGATGAAAACCGTTAACGAAAAAGTTTATGGTCAAGAGCTCGCCGATAAATTCGATAAAGATTACCGTTATTCCGTTGATCAACGCTATTTCCCTGATTACGGCAAGAAGGGCTGGAAGATGGGAATCTTCGCCGGGAACAATGGCGCGAATTGGCGTGCGTCAGG